>CALKVR010000860.1 GCA_938004815.1 uncultured Polyangiaceae bacterium
GCGGGGCGCGACCTCGTACCACCCGCCCGGACAGCCCTTCGTCCCGACCGGCTCATCGGACCTCGGGACCTTGGTGCCGAGGCGGAGGTAGCCGATGCGCTTCGAGGTGTCGCGCGGCTCCTTGTAGACGATGGCGACGAACGCGGTGATGCCGAGCTGCGGTCGCCCCTCGGGCATCGCCTCGGGGACCGAGTTCTTGCCGAAATCGACGGGCGGCGCGGCCGGCGCCACCGCCGCGCTCGCGCCCGCCGCGCTCGACGACGGTTCTGTCGTCGTCGCCTCGTCGCCGCGCCTGCAGCTCGCGCTCGCGAGCGCGAGGACGAGCAGCCCGGAAACGATGGAACGGCGAGGCGACTGCGACTGCGGCACGGGGACCCGTCTCCCTTCTGCCAAATTCTCGTCCCAGAGGAAAGAGCGGTATGACCTATCGACAAATTCGGTGCCGCTGAGCGAGGATGCGGGCGGCTCACCCTCATCGGGTGAGCAGCGGAGCCTCTCCTAGCGACCCATGATGAACACCCATCTGAAGATCGCCCTCGCCGTCGTCGCCTTGGCCGCAGCCGTGCCAGCGACGATGCCACGCGAGGCATTCGCGCAGCCCGCCTCCAAAGACAGCGCCGCGAAGCACAAGGTGGTCGTCTACACCGAGGGGCAGCGCTCGAACGCCGTCAAAGACGAAATCCTCGCGACGTTACCGACGACCGCCGACGTCCAGACCAGCGAGGACTTTCGCAAGGCCCTCGCCAAGCAAGGCCAGAAGATCCCGTTTGGGCTCATCATCACACTGGACAGCAAACGTGGGCCGGTCATCACGCGCATCGGCAAGGCGCTGACGGCCATGGGCGCCGAAGCGGCGATCGTCGGCTTCGTTCGCCCGAAGCGGGGCGGCGGGCGCGAGGTGTTGGTCCTGGTCGTCGAGGCCGGCAAGACCGACGTCTCGATCGAAAAGGCCGTCACGCTCGACAAGCCGTCGACCAAAAGCGACGTCGAGGTGGCTCTCAAGGACATGATCGACGCCTGGAAGCCGGTCGAGGCGCCGCCCGAGAAGAAGGACGACGAAGAGAAGAAGGACGGCGAAGAGAAGAAGGACGACGAAGAGAAGAAGGACGAGCCGGACGAGCCGAGCAAGCGGCGCGAGAACATCTACGGCGAAGAGATCTTCCACATCAACGCGTCGTTCGACATCGGCGGCCGCTTCTTCGGCTACAGCGATCCGATCACCACGAACCTGCGCGACTACAGCGTCTTCGGGACGCCCGGCATCTCGGCGCGGGCCCAGGTCTTTCCGGTCGCGCCCCTCGAGATCATCGTCGCCAAGGACATCGGCATCCACGGCGAGTTCCGTATCGCGCCCGTGATCTCGTCCGAGACCAAGGACGGCACCGAGGTCGAGACGCAGTGGATGCGCTTCGGCGGCGGCCTCCAGTACAGGGTCCCCATCCCCGGGCCCGAAGAGAACCCCTTCGTCCTCGCGCTCAAGGGCAGCTTCCTGCGCGAGGTGTTCACGATGGAGACGACGGGCACCCTCAACAACGAGGTCCCGAGCGTCGCCTACTCGCTGATGCGGGTCGGCCTCGACGGTCGGTTCCCGATCGGGCCCGTCGCGATCACCGCCTTCGGCGGCTACCTGGGCTCGATCGACTCGGGCGCCGTGTACGAGCGCTTCCGCGAGCCGAGCATCGGCGGCATCGACGTCGGCGGCGGCCTCACGGTGCCCATCGCCCTCGGCTTCGAGGCCCGCCTGCAAGCCGAGTACACTCGCTGGTTCTACGCGTTCAAGCCGGTCCCGGGCGACCCGTTCGTGGCCGGCGGCGCGCTCGACGAGTACGTCCACCTCGAAATAGGTCCGCAGTATGTCTACTGACCGCCTCTACTCCACCGTTGCCCGGCTCGTCGTCGTCGGGGTGCTCGCAGCGACGGGCGCCCTCCTCTCGGCTTGCCCAGGCACCCTCGAAAACAAAGAAGCGTTCTCCACGGGCGCGGGCGGCGGCGCCGGCTGCGGCGACGTCGAGACGTCGCTCATCGGGGCGCGGTGCGCCACGGCGAACTGCCACGACGCCGGCTCGGTGGCCGGCAACCTCGATCTGACGCCGGGCAGCGGCCTCGCCGCCAAGCTCGTGGATCAGCCGAGCGCGTGCGGAGGCTCGCTCGTCGACTCTGCGGCGCCCGAGAACAGCGTGATGTACACCAAGTGTCTGGAGACCAACTCGTGTGGCCTGCGCATGCCCGCGTCGGGGATGAAGCTGACCGACGCCGAAGAGCAGTGCTTGCTCGACTGGATCACGGAGCTCTAACCAGATGGAGAACAGGCGGCGCCGTCGTGCTCGGCGACGCCGGTGCCGCCATTTCACCCCCCCGGCCCCCCTCACCCGACGTGAGGGGGGAGTAAGATAGCGACGTCGTGCGGTCGTACCTCGTCGCCCTCGCCGTGGTCGCGTACGCGGCCTCGGCCGCGCTGCGTGCGGCCGGCGTGCCCAGCGCGGCGCTCGCGGCGCTCGCCGTTCCGGCGCTCGCGCTCGCGGGGGTGTGGCGAGCGACCCGCCTGCTCGATACGACGCCCGGCGAAAAGGCACGCCAGGCTTCGTTCTCCGCGCTCCGGGCGGCCGCGACCGGCGCCTCGGTCTCGATTTTCGGGCTTGTCGCGCCCCACCTCCCCGCCTCACGCGCCGTCCTCGCCCTCGGCGCGGGCATCGCCACCTCGGCCGGGCTCTTCGCCCTCGGCCGCGCGCGCGGCCGGACAGGCCTCGTCGCACCGGCACCGGCGTCGACGACGCAGGCCATCGCGCTCGCCGGGCTCGCGTTCGCGGGCGCCTTCTTCGCCTCCGCGCGGACGGCGCTGTTCGATCTGCCGCTCTACACCGTCAGAGATCGCCCGGTCGACGCCTACTTGCTCTCCGCGGCGGGGCTGGGCGCGCTCGGGCTGTTCGTCGCCGTCGCGGTCGCCGCGATCCGCGCCCGTCGGCTCGAGCTCGGCGCGCCCGAGCGGCTCCGTTCGTTCGCGTGGCTGGCGGGCACCATCGTGTGTGTGGCGGCGGCGCTCGGGGCGCTCGGGCTCTCGCCGGTGGAGGTCGTGCTGCCCGTCGCGGCGACCCTGACCGGCGTGATCGCGGCGCTCGTGTCCGCCGCACGCGATCCCGAGCTGCTCGGTCGCTCGACGTCGCGCGTGCTCGCGGTGGCGGTGCTCGCCGGGCCGCCAGCCTTGGGCGCGGGGGCGATGCTGCGTGTGCTGCCGTGGGCGGCGGTAGAGATCGCGATCGCCGGCGCGACCCTGGCGGCGCTCGGAGGCCTCGCCTCGGCACGCGTCGCCTCGCGGCTCGGAGCGACCGGCGAGCCCTGGCTGCGCGCGCTCGAGGCCGCGCGAGCCTCGTCCCAGCACCCCGACCCGGACGAGGCGATCGAGCGAGCGTTGTTCGAGCTGCGCGCGCTCGCGGCGGGCTCGGAGACGCCGCCCTCGCTCATCCGGCTAACGCCCCCCACGACGATCACCGTCGATCGCGCCGGCTACGCGCAGGCGTCGCCGACCATCATCCCACCGAGCATCGCCGAGGTCGCCGCCGAGGAGCCCGAGCGCGTCCTTCGCCGCGACGTCCTCGAAGAGGCCTGCGTTCGCCGCGCCGACGCGCGCCCTTCGCTCGCGTGGATGGCCGAGCGCGAGATCGGCTCGATGGCCCTCCTCACCGACGGCGATCTCCCGATCGGTCTCTTGTGCCTCCCACGGTCGCACCCCGACGACGCCGGATCGCTCGCCGAGGTGCGCGCGCTGCGAGCTCTCGCCGACCGCCTCGGCGCGGCGCTCGCCGCGAGCTCGCGTATCGCGCGCGCCCTCCAGCGCGAAGAAGACCTCCGCCGCGCCGCCGCCCAGGTCGACGAGCGCTTCACCGCCCTCGAGACCGAGCTCGAACGTGACCGCGATCGGTCCGACGCGCTCGCGCGCACCCTCGCCGACCGGGCCCGCGTCGCGGTGTACAGCCCCGCCGCACGCGCCGCCTTCGACGCCATCGAGCACGTGGCGAGCAAGCAGAAGCCGCTCGCGCTCATCGTCCCCCCCGGCATCGATCCGATGCCGCACGCCGCCCACTACCACCTGGCGAGCGGCCGCCGGGGAGGCGGCATTCACTTCTTCGACGGCTCCGACCCGGCCCTCCGAAGCATCGAGCGCTGGCGCGACGACGCCGAGTCACCCATCGTGCGCGCCAAGGGTGGCACGCTCCTCATCGCCGATCCCCAGCGTCTCGATCGCTCCATCCAGACCTACGTCGGCGCGGCCGTCACCGACGCGTTGGGTCTCGTCGTGCTCGTGCCGCGCACCGTCGACACGTTGGTCGCAAACGGCGAGCTCGACGAGCGCCTCGCGGACCAGCTCGGTGACCGCGCGGTCGCCCTCCCGCCGCTCGCCACCCGCGCCGAGGACCTGCGCGCGCTCGCGCTGCACCACCTGGTCAAGGTGGGCATCGCGTACCGGGGCCGCCCGCTCGGGATCGACCCGGCTGCGCTCGCGTTGCTCGTGGAGCACGACTGGCCGGGCAACGAGCTGGAGCTCGAGAGCGTGCTCCTGCGGGCCGCGCTCACGGCCGAGGGCGACGTCGTGACCCGCGCCGACCTCGCCAGCGCCGGGCTCGTCCCCGGCCGCGCGCCGTCTGGTAGGCTCGAGCCGTGGCCCGTTCGCGCGCGCTCCTCGCATTGATCCTCGCCGCGACGACGGGCTGCGGAGACGACGGCGCCGCAACCGGCGGGGGCGGGCCGGGTGGAGCCGGGGGCGCCGGCGGCAGCGCCGCGCCCATCCTGGACGCCGCGCTCTTCGACTGCACCCGCGCCGTCGACCCGCCCCGAACGAGCCCGATCCCGATCGGCTGCGCGACCGATCGTGCGTGCACCGCCAAGCTCGTGAGCGGCCACCGCGGCGCCGTGAGCCTCGCCCCCGAGGACTCGGTGGCCGGCGTCCACGCCACGATCGCGCTCGGCGCCGACTACGTCGAGACCGACCCGCGCCCGACCAAGGACGGCTTCTTGGTGAACCTGCACGACACCTCGGTCGACCGCACCACGAACGGCACGGGCGAGGCCATCGACCTGACGCTCGCCGAGATTCAGTCCTTCGAGCTCGACACCTACGGCCTCGCGGGCGACTTCTCGTGCGAGCGTGTTCCCACCCTCGAACAGATCCTCCTCGCCGCCAAGGGCAAGGTGCACGTTTTGGTCGACGCCAACAAGACCGACCGAGTCGATCTCATGGTCGCGGCGATACAGAGCACCGGCACGCTCGACTGGGCCATCTTCGACACCAGCTCGGTCGAGAAGATCGACGAGGCCCTGCTCCTCGAGCCGTCGCTGCATACGATGCTGCGGGTCGAGACACCCGAGCAGCTAGCGGAGCAGCTCGCGCACTTCGCCTCCCATCCGCCCGTCATCGTCGAGCTCAATGGTGACCCGGCCGTCATGATCCCTGCGATCCACGCTGCGGGCCACCGCGCGCACGTCGACGTGTTCGAGCTCGACGTCGCGGCCGGCATCGGCGGCGACGACGCATCGGTATACGGGCCGATCTTCGCGGCTGGGCTCGACATCGCGCAATCGAACCGGCCCGATCTCGTCCTCCGCCACCTCGGGCGGCTCTGAGGCGAGCCTCAGCGGCCGCCGATGAGCCGCGCGTGATCGCGCAGGATGCAGCGGTCGGCGATGACGGTCAGACCCGCCGACCGCGCGCGGGCCTCGGCGGCGGCGTGGGTGACGCCGTCTTGCAGCCAGAGGACCTTGGCGCCGATCGCGATCGCAGCATCGGCCACCGGCGGCACCTCGCTCGATCGGCGAAACACGTCGACGATCGAGACCGAGCCCGGGATGTCCTCGAGCGCGGCGTAGCAGGGGCGCCCAGCGATGGTCTGGCCCGCGATCAGGGGGTTTACGCCGACGACGTCGTAGCCAGCGCCGATCAGGTACCGAAAGATGCCGTGGCTCGGGCGGTCGGGCTTCGGGCTGAGGCCCACGACGGCGACGCGCTTGTACCCTCGCAGCACCGCCTCGAGCTCGGCCGGGGTCGTCACGGCGCGTTCACCAGGCGTTCGAGCTCGGCGTAGTCGCTCGGCTCGATCATGCCCTTCACCAAGCAGCGGACCTTGCCCTTGTCGTCGAAGAGGATGTGGCTCGGCAGCTTGGTGCTCGCGCCGAGCCCCACCCCCTCGAGCCAAGCGTCCCGCTCTTTGGCGTCGAGGTGGTAGCTCGGGGCCCGAAGCTCATCGAGGAACTTCTCGGAGAGGCGCAGATCGTCGTCGATGCTCACGAAGGCGACGCGGAGCCGCTGCGAGAGCTTTTTCTGCCACTCGAGGAGCAGCGGCATCTCTTCTTTGCAGGGCTTGCACCAGCCGGCCCAGAGGTTCACCCACGTCCATTTGCCGCCCCCCGTTTCGAGCGTCTCGGCGAGCGTGTCGGACGAGGGGCCGACGCGACCGAGCTTCTCCTCGGGGAGGGTCTCGCCCAGGCTCGCCGGCTTCACCTCGCAGAGCTTTCGTTTCACGGGCGCGGCGCTGGCCGACGGCGGGCGCACGGGGGTGCTGGCCGACGACGGGGACGCCGACGTCAACACCGCGTCGCTGCGCGAGCGGGTGGGGCCCGCAGCCTTCTCGTCGCCGCACCCGGAGACGACGACGGCGGCGGCTCCGATCAGAGCCTGCAGTCGACCCACGAGATGAACGCGCTCCGGTTGATTGCTTGGTCGTTGCAGGGCTTGCCGGCGCGCGAGTGTTTCCACGTGCCGCAGTAGTCCTTGGGGAGCTGGGCGTACTGGCTGCCCAACCAGAGCATCCCGACCTTCTTGTCGAGATCGGTCTCGCCCGTCTTTTCTTGGAGCTGAAACATGACCGAGTTGGCGCGCTTCTGCGAGAGGGCCAGGTTCGCCTCTTTGGTGCCGGTCTTCGACGCGCGCGCCACGATGAAGAAGTAGCGCGCGCCCTTGCGCTCGGACCACTTCTCTTCGATGAGCGCCTGCGCGCCCGCGTCGAGCTTGTCGGAGTTGTCGTCGAAGAGGACGATGCCCCCGCGCTCGGCGAGCGGGTGGAAGAGCGCGTTGAAGTCTTCGTCGTTGATGCTGGCGAAGTTGCGGACATCCACGGGCTCGCAGCCACGGCGCGCGTCTTGGCCCGAGAGGCCGCACGCCTCGACCACGCGGGCGAGCACCTTCTTGAACTCGGGGGTGCAGTACGACGCCTCGGTGTGGTCGGCGATCGGCACCTCGGTCTTCTGCTCGGCGGCCTCGGCGGCGATGGCCTCGGGCGGGGCGTCGAGGCGCTCTTTGGCGCTCGAGACCTCGTGCTCGACGAAGAGCGAGCTCCCGCCCACGAGCGCGAGCCCCACCAGGGCCGAAACGGTCAGCGGCATCTTCATCTCGTGGCCTCCTGCACCGTCACTTGCCCTCCTTGAAGAGGTCGGGCGCGAGCTTGCGGAGGGCGAAGCGCATCCCCATGTCGGTGTCCTCGTCGCAGAGGCGCTGATCACCGAGGTAAAGCTGCGGCGTCGACACGCGCACCTTGTTCTGGACCGCGTACTGCAAGACCTCGTCGAGCCGCTTCTTGGTCGCAGCCGCGTCGATGCAGCCGTCGACGGCGGGGAACCGCTGTACGACCTTGGCGCGGACCTCGGCCACGTCGCGCTTGCCGGCGGCGGTGAGCTGCTCTTGGTTCGCGTAGGACCACTCGAGCACGCTCCGCGCCGTGCCGCCGTCTTCGGCGCAGAGAAACGCCCGCGCGATGACGCAGGCGCCCGGGTGCAGCGGGCGGCTGAGCATCCAGTTGCACTCGCTGTCGAGGGGGAAGATCGCCACCTTCAAGTCGAGCTTCTCGTAGGCACCATTGTCGACGAGCCGATCGTGGAGCGCCTTGCACGCCGGGCAGAGCGGATCCTCGAACGAGACGGCGGGGACGAGCGGGGTGGTCGTGGGGACGTCGACGAGCGTGCCCTTCTTGGGGCTCGGGTTCGCGAGCACGCCGCAGCCCAGGATCTTGCCGGAGTAGTCGGGCAGCGTGCCGGCGTAGACCACCGCCGGCACCAGGGTCGAGAGCCCGAGGAGAGCTAGCAGCCCGACGGAGGCGAGCCACGCCCCCTCCGGCACGACGACGCGGTCGCGATCGCCGCCGCGCTTCTTGGCCTCACGCTGGTGCCACGGCTCCGGGTCGCGGATCGTCTTGTCGCTGTCGATCTGGGTCTTGGCGGGGCCGGCGCGCGTCTCTTCGGAGGTGGGGGCCCACAGCGCGAGAAACCCGGCGATCGCCAGGGCGAAGCTGGAGACATAGATGCCGGCGCACAGCTTGCAGATCTCGCCGAGCTTGGTGATCGAGATGATGAGCATCACGAGGCTGGCGCCGAGGGGCGCGAGCGTCGCGAGGAAATAGCCGAGGCGCGCTTGCCGCGACGCCTGGTCGCGCGCGAGCGCGAAGTAGAGCGACGCCGCGAACAAGAAGGCGAACGACCCGAGGGCGAAGAGGCTGATCGGCAGGCCCCCCCAGTAGGTGTCCTTCATCACCGCCGAGTACGGGCTGTACATGGCGACGGTGCACGCGTTCTCGCCCACCTCTGCCTCACCGACCGGCAAGAACGAGCAGTGGGTGCCGTGGAGCCGGCGGTCGAGGTGGCGCGCGTAGTCGTGGGTGCTGACGGCGGCGAACAC
>CALKVR010000861.1 GCA_938004815.1 uncultured Polyangiaceae bacterium
AGCTGACGCTGTTCCACGTCGCGCCGCCTCCTGATGCGCCGGGGGCGGGCTCGGGGCGCGCGCAGAACGAGGCCGAGGATATCGAGGGGGTGCACGTGCGCGTCGTCGAGCATCCATCGCCGCCGGACGCGGTCCTCGAAGAGGCGACCAAGGGCTACGATCTCGTCATCCTCGGCATGCACGCTCGCTGGGGCGTCGGCGCCGGCCTCATCAGCAAGAAGCGCGTCCGAGTGCTCGCCGAAGCGCCGATTTCGATCCTGGCCGTCCACCCGCCGGCCCCCGACGCGGCGGCGGAGCACGTGCCCGCGCCTCGCCCCGATCTCGCGAGCTCGCCAGCCGGCTGACCCGCGCGCGGTGCCACGCGAACGCGGCATGCCGCCCACCCGCGGCGCGAGTTTCGCCTCGATCACGCCGATCGCGAGCGGCACGCATCTTGGAGAGCGCCCTGTTCGGGGCCGCTCGAGCGGCACGGAGAGGGAGAACGTTCATGATGCGTCGATCGTGGGTGGTCGGGTTTTGCGCGCTCGCGCTGAGCGCGGCAGGTTGCTTTTCGGCGAGCTCGGAGTACATGCGGCCGGTCGCGTCACCGCAATCGGTCAAGCCGGTCGCGGATCAGGCGACGGTGGTGTTCGTACGCCCGTCGAGCTTTGGTGGGGCGTTGAAGCAGACCATCCTGGACGGCAAGGGCCAGTTCCTCGGCGACGCCCTGCCATCGTCGCGCTTCGCCGTGAAGGTGCCGCCGGGCGAGCACACGTTCATCGTCTGGGCCGAGAACACGAACGCGGTGAGGGCCAAGCTCGCCGCGGGCAAGGTCTACTTCGTCGAGGTCTCGCTCAGCATGGGCGCCCTCTCGGCGCGCGCGGACCTCATCCCGATCAAGCCGGGCAGCGAGGCATGGGAGAGCCTCGACGAGTGGCTCGCTGACACCGAGGTCTACGAGCCCGACGCGGCTGCGGGGCAGGCCTACCTCGCGGAGCGCAAGGAGGACGTCGACGAGCGGATCAAACGCGCCGAGGAGCACCTCGCCGGATACGAGGGCGACGATCTCGCGCTCCACACCATGGCTCCTGGCGACGGACGCTGACAGGACCGTCACATGAAGAAGCACGCCTTCATCGTCGCTGCTCTGCTGGTCACCGGCTCGGTCGGCGACGCCGTTCATGCTCAGCAGCGCGCTCCGGCGCCGGCGGGAGCCGCGCCGGGGCCCCTCGCTGCCGCCAGCTCGGCCACCCCCACCGAGACGCCGGCATCGACGCCGGATCCCGCGGAGGTGCGCGGGGAGGTCGGCGAGAGCTGCCGCGCGCGCAGCGACTGCGCGGATGGTTTGAAGTGCGTCGCGAACACGTGCCGTGACCAGTTCGAAGGGACGACGTGCGAGTCGCGCCGCGACTGCGGCCCGCGGCTCGGATGCTTCAAGAACGTGTGCGCGGCGTCGGCCGACGCCGCGAGCGAGAGCGGGTCGGGCCGCGACGACGGCGCACGCTCGGACGCGTCGGCGGACGAGGATGACGCCAGCGAGGAACCGGCGAGGGTGAAAGGGAAGGGGAAGAAGCGGAGGGCGAGCAGCTCGTCGTCGCATCAAGGCCTGATCGCTGGCGGCGCGGTGCTCACGGCCGTCGGCTGGGGATCGGTGCTCGTGGGCATCCCTGTCATCGTTCTCGGCGCGTTGGGCGCGGGAAACGACGACGACTACCTCAAGGCCGGCGGGGTGGCCGTCGGTGTCGGCGCCACGCTCGGGATCACCGGGAGCATCATGCTCGGTGTCGGGGTGCGCCAGCGCCGTGAGTCGCGCTACAGCCCGCGCGACGAGGTCGGCTTCGTCGCGCCTGCCGAGGTCGCGCCCCCCGGCCTGACCGTCACGTTCGCGTTCGACTGAGGCGAGGGAGGTTCGATCGTGAAGCACGGCATCGTCTCGCTCGGACTGGGGCTCGCGCTCGCGCTGTTCACCGGGCTCGCGGCGGGGCAGGCGTCCTTCACCAAGGTGAAGCTCAAGACCGGCTACGTCGTCGAGGGCACCATCCTCGACGAGCTCCCCGGGGGCGGCTTGAAGATGGCGCTCGTCACGGGGGGGACGCGCGTGATCGCAGGCGCCGATATCGCGTCGATCGAACGCCCCGGCGCCGCGCCGACCGCGCCCCCTGTCGTTCCTGCGCCTGCAGCACCTGCGCCCCCGCCTGCACCCGAGCCGTCGCCACCTCCCGTCGCCACCGTGCCGCCGGACGCGGGGCCGCGGGGGGGCCCGGGCGAGAGCTGTCAGGCACGGATCGATTGCGCCGATGGTCTCGGTTGCTTCAAGCACGTCTGCCGCGCGGCGGAGGTGGCGACGGAAGCGTCGGCGGCGAGCTTTCGACCGGAGGACCCAGAGCCGGGCGATGCGGAGGCCAAGGCGGAACGTCACGATGGCTACTACGACGGCGTCTACGGAGGAGGCTTGGTGGGCGGGGCGGTGGCTCCCGCGTTCCCCGGTGTCGCCGGCATCGGGGGCGCGACCGGTTTCGTCGGCTGG
>CALKVR010000862.1 GCA_938004815.1 uncultured Polyangiaceae bacterium
CGCCTTGCAGTACGCCTCGACCTTGGCCACGTCGGCGTCGCTGCGACCGGTGAGGCGGAGGTACGCGAGCGAGGCGTCGTCGATCGCGAAGAAGCCGATCGTCGCGCCGTACTCAGGCGCCATGTTGCCGATCGTCGCGCGCGTCTCCAGCGAGAGATCGCGCACGCCGGGGCCGAAGAACTCGACGAATTTCCCGACGACGCCCTTCTTTCGCAGCATCTGGGTGACGGTGAGGACGAGGTCGGTCGCGGTCGTGCCGCTCTTGAGCTTGCCCGTCAGCTTGAACCCGACGACCTGCGGCACGAGCATCGTGATGGGCTGGCCGAGCATCGCGGCCTCGGCCTCGATGCCGCCGACGCCCCAACCGACGACGCCGAGACCGTTGATCATCACGGTGTGCGAGTCGGTGCCGACCAACGTGTCCGGATACAGGACACCGTTCTTTTCGTAGACGACCTTGGCCAGGTACTCGAGGTTGACCTGGTGACAGATGCCGGTCGACGGCGGCACCACGCCGAAGTTCGCGAACGCGCGCTGCCCCCAACGGAGGAACACGTAGCGCTCGGTGTTGCGCTCGTACTCGAGATCGGTGTTGAGCTTGGGGGCGAGCGGGTTGGCAAAATGGTCGACCTGCACCGAGTGATCGATGACCAGATCGGCTTGCTCGAGCGGGTTCACCTTGTTGGGATCGCCGCCCATCTTGGAGAGGGCCTCGCGCATGGCGGCGAGATCGGCGACGGCGGGGACGCCCGTGAAATCCTGCATGAGGACGCGCGCGGGGTAGAACGAGATCTCGGCGCTCGGCTCGGCCTTCGGATCCCAGTTCAGCACCGCTTCGATGTGCTCGGGCCGGACGACGCGCCCGTCCTCTTTGCGCAAGAGGTTCTCGAGCAGGACCTTCATCGACCAGGGCAGGCGCCGCACCTCGGGGCGCTTCTCTGCCAGCTTGGTGAGGCTGAAGATGGTGTACGACTTGCCGCCGACCTCGAGCGTCGTCTTCGTTCCGAAGCTGCCTTCCATGATGGAGCGTTCTAGGACGAAGACCCGCGCGGGTCGAGAGCTCTCGCCGTCAACCGACGACGAGCTCGAGCCGATCGGGCGCGAGGCCGACCTGAACGCGCATGCCCCAGCCGATTCTCACGCGATCTTCTTCGAGGCCGTCGCCGAAGAGCACACCGCCCTCGTCGAGCTCGCTCGTGACCTCCAGCCGCTCACCGGGGCGAATCATGCCCTCTGTCAGCGAGCACCCGGTCGCGACGCTGGGGAACGCCTCGCGCACGAGGAAGGTGAGCGCGGCTTCGGTCGGGGCGGGGAGGGGGATATTGGCGCCGCGGGCGCGCACGATCGAGCGCGCCCAGCCCGTGGCCCCCGTGCCGGTGGCGACGATGAGCCCCGACGAGGACTGCCGCTCTTCGTGCCCCGCGTAGGCGACGCGGTAGCGCGATGACTGATGGGTGCGGTGGCCCAGGTAGATCTCGTTCAGCGCGCGCAGCCTTTGCCCGTCCTCGAGGCGCGCCTCGACGAGCGTGCGCGCCTCGAGCTCGCACCGGCCTTCGGCCACGCGAGCGAGCACCTCGGCCAGGACGCCGGCGGTGTGACGGACGAGCACACCATCGATGCGCGCCGGGTCGGGGTTCACGCCGACGACGCGCTGCCCCGAGAGGTACTTGGCCACGTTGGCGACAAGGCCGTCCTGGCCCACCGCGATGATGACGTCACCAGGCTCCCAGACGAACCGCGGCAGGTCTTGGCGCGCCACGCGCGCGCTGCGCCACCGGGCGGGCACGGCGCGCGAGACGCGGGTCAACGTCGTCTCGAAAGAGGCGTGCCTCTCCTCGATCTCGTCGATGGCACGGCCCGCCGCGTTCAGCGCGAAGCGCGCTTGGGCGCGGGTGCCGTGCCGCGCGACGAGGTGCTCGAGCTCGGTCGGCCGGGTGACCACCACGGCGCGCGGCGGGCTGGTGGCGTGCATGATGCCTCCTTCAGGACGACTTGCTCTTGGTGCGCTCTTCGAGCGCGCGCGTCCCGGCCGTCGCCAGCTCGGTGAGCAGCGGACCGAGCGCGTCGCCGCCGAGGTGCAGGTGCTCGATGCGTTGCAGCTTGCCGGCGACCTCGCGCGCCGCCAACGCAGCGAGCACGGCCGGCGGGACGTTCTGCTGGATCTCCATTCTGGCGCGCTCCTGTTCGACCCGCGCCCCCTCGACGAGCCGAATCGAGTCCGATTGGCCCTCGGCCAGGGTGCGAGCCCGCGACGCTTCGCTCTGGGTCGCGATGGTGCGCGCCTCGGCGTCGAGGGCGGCTTGGCGCTTGGCGTTCGAGCCGCGCTGAGCGATGAGCTCCTCTTCGCGGCGCGCCAGCTCGATCTGGTTCTTGAGCTCGTTCTCCTGGATGGCACGCTCCTTTTCCACCGCGAGCGCGCGCCGGCCGAACGCGGCCTCGTCCGCCTCTTGTTGGATCTCTTCGCGCATCGGCGCCTCGAGCGCTCGTTCTAGGTCGGGCGCGGGCGCGATCGATGCGACGCGCACGCTCACGATCGTCAGCCCCAGCGCCGCCACGCCGTCGTCGGTCTCGAGCGCCTCGCGCACCCGCTCGCGCACCGCCTCGGGGCCGTCGCGCAGCACCGGTTTCACCGGGTGCCGCGCGATCCACTCGGCGGCGTGCTGCTGCGCGAGCTGAGCGACCGCGAGCTGGATCTTCTCGAGGGGGCGCTTGAGGTGCAAGCCGCGCGCGTTGTCGATCGTGAAATCGATCCGGCGCGCCGTCGCCTCGGCGTCGATCACGCGGTAGGTGACGACGCCCTGCACGGTCACGTCCTGGTAGTCGGCGGTGCGCGCCGTGAGCGCCAGCGGCACCTCGCGGTCGTCGACCGGGACTTCCGCGATCGAGGCGCTCATCGGAGCGAACCAGAACGATAGCCCTCGACCGCTCCGCGCGAGCTTGCCGCGCCGATAGAAGAGCACGTGGTTCGCGGTCTCGGATCGAAGGTGACGAACGATGAGGTAGCGGGAGATTTCGGCCATGACGGGTCCTTTCCCCTCGACGAGGGTCTGAAAAACTCTGGCTGGTCCGCGCGGAGCTAGACGGCGGAGCGGCGCACGAAGCGGTAGAGCTCCGCGGGGCGGCCGCCGCCCTGGTGGTGCTCGCCCGTCGCCTCGAGCTGGCCCGAGGCGAGCATGCGGCGACGGAACGAGTCCTTGTTGAGCGGGCGATCGAGGACGATCTCGTGGACGCGTTGCAGATCGAGCAGGGTGAAGCGCTCGGGCAAGAGCTGAAAGCCGATCGGCGAGTAGTCGAGCTTGCCGCGGAGGCGCTTCACCGCCATCCCGAGGATGTGTGCGTGATCGAAGGCGAGCACCATCGCGCGCTCGCCCGGTCCGATCTCCTTGACCATGACCGGGCCCCCGGTCTCCGCCTCCCACGGCACGTCGACGCGCCCCCACTTCGCGCGGTCGCCGAGGGCCGGCTCACCGACGCGAGGGAGCGCCAGGAGGGCGTAGTAGGCGACCGAGATGACGCGCGTGCGCGGGTCGCGGCGGGGCGAGCCGAACGTGTAGAGCTGCTCGAGGAAGACGCCGGTGTACCCCGCCTTGTCGGCGAGGACGCGCGACGCCGCTGCGTCGAGCGCCTCATCGATGCCGACGAAGCCGCCAGGGAGGGCGTACGCGCCGATGTAGGGGTGCTCGGCCCGCGGCACGAGCAGAGTGAGGAGCCCTGCCTCGTCGACGGCCAGGAGCACCACGTCGACCGCGACGCTCGGCCGCGGAAAGGCAGAAGCGTCGTACGACGCGAGGAAGGCGGCCTCGTCGTCGACGCGCGCGAGCGCGCGGCTCTCCGGCGCTTTCGGGCGGGGCTTCCCCGGACGCGACATAGATGCACATTACATATATTCATCAAGCATCGAAGTCAACCCCGGCTCCGACCTTTGGGGGCGTCGGCCAAGAGGAGGCTCCGCAACGCGCGGGCAGGCGGAGAGAGCCGATCGAGACCGCGATGCAGGATGCGGAGGCGCCGCTCGATGGGCACGGCCGGGTTTCGGACCAGGGCGAGCCGCCCGAGCGCGAGGTCGGTGGCGACCGCGGTGTGCGAGATGAGCGCGACGCCCAGGCCGGCGCGGACGCTGCCCTTGACGGTGGAGATGCTCGCCAGCTCCATCGCGATCTCGGCGCCCGGGAAGTGGCGGTCGAGCAGAGCGCGCACGAAGCTCCCTCGAGGGAACGTGATGAACGGGAGGGCCGCTGCGTCCGCGTCGGGCGCCGCCACGAGGACCACCTCTTCGTCGCGGAACCGCTCGCCCCGCCGCCCGCTCGACACGACGAGGTCGAGCTCGCCACGCTCGAACGCGTCGACCGCGGCCTCTTCGGGGCTCTCACGCAGATAGATGGCGACCGCCGGGTGCTTCTTGCGGAACTGCGACAGGACCGGCGGCAAGAGGTACGTGCACGCGGTCGAGCCGCCACCCACACGAACCTCCCCCGCCCGAAGCGTCGTGAGGCGCTCCACGGCTTCTGCCCCCTCGTCCACCGCGACGACCGCCGCGCGGGCGTGGGGGAGCAGGCCGCGGCCGGCCGCGGTGAGCTGCGCCCCGTGACGACCCCGGTCGAAGAGGCGTGTGTCGAGGTGATCCTCGAGGCGGCGGATGCTCGCCGTGAGCGCCGGCTGCGACAGATGCGCGTGGCGGGCCGCCGCCGTGAACGTCCCGAGGTCGGCGATCAGCAAGAAGTGTCGGAGCGGCTCAACCATCACCAAATGTTATCGAATGAGGCCGAACATTTCATGGGACGGATGCGCGGCTGCCCCCTAGTTTGGGAGCGAGATGCTCACCCTCCTCGGTCTCGGCCTCGTCGCGGGCGTCCTGACGACCATCGCCGGCATGGGGGGTGGTCTGCTCTTGGTCGTGGTGCTCAGCGCGTGGCAGGGCCCTCACTTCGCGCTCGCGGTGACCACGCCCGCGCTCTTGGTCGCGAACGTGCACCGCGCCTGGCTGTTCCGGCGAGACGTGAACACACAGGTGGCCAAGGCCTTCGCGCTCGGGGCGATCCCCGGCGCGTTCGTGGCGGGTTGGCTGGTGCCGCGCCTCCCCGAGATCGTGCTCCAGATCGTCCTCGTCGGCGCGACGCTCCTCACGCTCGCGCGCGCGATCGGTTGGGTGCGGCTGAGCCCGGGGCGGGGCGCGATCACCACGGGGGGCGCCGGCATCGGCGTGCTCTGCGCGACGGCGGGCGGCGCCGGCGTCCTCACCGCACCCCTCTTCTTGAGCGCGGGCCTGAGCGGCGCGGCCTACGTGGGCACCGTCGCGCTCGGCGCGGTGTCGCTCCACCTCGGGCGCGTCCTCGGCTACGGCGCGGGCGGGCTCTTCGCGCTCTCGTTCGTGACCCCGATGCTGCTCCTCACGGTCGGGATCGTCGCCGGCAACTTCGCCGGCAAGGGTCTACGCAAGAGCCTCGACGCCCAGACGGAGGCGCGCGTCGAGATGGGCGCGCTCGTGCTCTGCACCGCCCTCTCTCTGCTCGGCCTCGGCAAGTAGCTCAGCCCGCCGGCGTGAGCAGGCGGCGCACGATCTGCTGCACGTTGGTGGGACACTCGACCTCGTCGGCTGCCCTGACCCAGCGGTGCGCGTCGAACTCACTGCTCGCGACGATCTCGCGGGTGGGGACGTCGGCGACGAAACAGAAATTCAAGTGCAGGCCCTTGGCCCCCGCCATGTGCTCCTCGTAGGCGACGAGACCAGGCGGTGCGCCGTCGACGGCGCCCTCGATCACGGGGAACTCACCGCCGAGGCCGGTCTCCTCGAGCAGCTCGCGCTGCGCCGCTTCGAGCGGGGTCTCGTTCTCTTCGATCTCGCCGCCCACGGGGAGCCACGTGGCCAGGCGACGATGACGAATCAACAGGATCGCGCCGTCGTTCCTGGCGAAGATGCTGACCGAGAAGGCGCGGCGGATGGTGACGACGCCGCTCTTGCCCAAGCTCGGGTCCATCCCCGACCCTTACCGGTTTCGGCCCGCCGACGCGAGCAGCTCGGCGAGCTCGAGGGTGGTGGCGTGCTCGGGTATGGCGCGCATGAACGACCGCCGCAGCGTGGGGTCGGCGATGCGGCCGGCGCGCCACAACACCCGGTTGCGCGCGGCGACGAGGAGCGCGTTTCCACCTTCGGCGTCGCCGAGCGCGCGGCGGACCAGGACCGCGACCAGGCGGACGTATCCGTCGCCCTCCTCTGCGTTGCGCAGCTGCTCGACCCCCATGATCGCCTCCTCGATGCGGTGCTGCGCCTCGTCGAGCTCGCCCTTCTTGAGGTTGATGGCGGCGAGGCGCGCGAGGGTCTCCCAGCGAAGCGCCGAGGTCGGCATGTTGGCGAGCACCCGCTCGAGCTCGACGCGGGACGCGTCGTCATCCCCGCGCTCGAAGAGGATGATGGCGAGGTAGTGACGCGCGTGGCCCTCCTCGAGCTGGTTCTTGCGGTGGAGCGCATAGGCGAGGCACTCGCGCTGCATCTCGAGGCCGCGATCGCTCTCGCCCAAGCGATGCAGCGCGAGGGCGAGGTTGTGCTTGGCGAGCTGCTCGACCGTCTCGAGCGCCCACCGCTCGGCCTCTTGCTGGGCCGCCGAGAGCTCGATCGCGGCACGATCGTACGCCCCGAGAATCAAGAAATCGTAGCCGACGTGAACTCGCGCGAGACAGGCTTGCCGTGTGTCGCCCGCCTCTTGCATGCATCGCAGCACCTCACTGTCGTAGTTGACGCACGCCGCGTAGTCGCCGTCGAACATCGCCTGCCACGACCGGCAAGTGAGGACGTGGGCGCGCGCGACCGGGTCGCCGCTGCGGGCGAGCACCGACTGGCCGAACACGTCGAGCACGTCGCCGGCGAGGGCGTGCAAGCCCGCGCGGAGCGCGGTCGAGACCATCACCGGGAGCGCGGCGGGCGACACGGTGAGCGCCGGGTCCGCGCGCACGGCGCGGACGAGCTCACGGGACAGATCGATCGCGTCGCTGCTGCCCGTCCTGCCGGCGCAGCGGACCAGAGCCGCCGCCGCGTCGACCCAACCTTGCGTGTCGACGGGGTGCAGGGCCGCGGCGCGTCGGCCGTACTCCGCGCCGCGGTCGGGCTCACCGAGCCAGAACAGCGACTCGCACGCGATGGTCATCGCTCGCCCGGCGTCGGCGTCGTCGAGACCACCCGCCAGCGCGCGCTCGGCGTGCAAGAGGGCGCGGTTCAGATCGTTGCGAACGAGCGAGAGCTGGGCCGCATCGAGGAACGCGCGGGCGGCCGACGCACCGTCGTCGGCCGCGGCGTGGTGCTCCGCGAGCACGGCCGGGTCACGCTCCCCCGCGGCCAGGAGCCACTCGACGGCTCGCCGGTGCGCCTCTCGGCGATCCGCCGGCGGCAGCATCGCGTAAGCCGCCTCGCGCAGGAGCGGGTGCCGAAACACGAGCTCGGGCTCACCGGCGAACCGCGTCTGGCGACGAGGCACGAACACGCCTCGGTCGACGAGGTGCACGAGCCAGTCGCCGAGCTGGGTGGCCTCGGAGGCGTCGGGGCCGAGCAGCGCGCCCAGCCCGCCGCGCCAGAAGGCCTCGCCGAAGACGCTCGCCGCGCGCAAGATCTTGCGGGCGGCGGGCTCGAACCGCAGCAGGCGCGCCTCGACCGACGCGAGGACGGTGGCCGGAACCTCGGAGGCGGCGCGGCCCTCGGCGTGCGCGGCACACAGCTCCTGAAGAAAGAGGGGGTTGCCGTCGGCGTGGGTGACGATGCGCTCGATGGTCGCGGGGCCCGCGCGGGGCCCGAGCACCTCGGCCACCAACCGCTCGGCAGCCCGTCGAGCGAGACCCGCGAGCTGGATGCGCTGCGAGGCCGCCTCGCGCAGCCCGGCCGGCGCGACGTCCTCGAGCTCGGGTCTCCCGAAGAGAGCGACCAGGAGCGCGCTCTCCCCGAGGCGCCGGTGGGCACGGGCGAACAGCTTGAGGGTCGCGACGTCGGCGAAGTGAGCGTCGTCGAGCAAGATCGCGAGCGCCCCGTATCGCTCGGTGAGAGCGGACAAGAACTCGAGCGTGGCGCGCTCGATCTGGTCGTCCATCAGCTGCGGATCGCGCAGCGCGGCCGCGAGCTCGACGCTGCCTCTCTCGGGCTCGAGCCCGGCGGCGATGCCCAAGAAATCGGCGACGCGCCGCGCGCTGTCGGGCTCGATCCACGTCGCGATCGCCGAGTGGAGGAGAGCTCGCTGCTCGATCGGGGTGGCCGACTCGACGATCCCGATTCCGCGTCTGAGCAGCGAGCCGAGCTCGGCGAAGGGCGTGTTGCGGCGAAGCTCCTCGGCGCGCGCGTCGAGCACCGCGGGGGGACTCGGGGCGGCGCGGGCCCGATCGTAGAGCTCGCGAACGAGGCGGGACTTTCCGAGGCCCGGCGGGCCGGTCACCATCACGATCTGCGCGGCGCGATCGCCCACAACGGCGTCGAGCGCGCCCGTGAGCGCCCCGATCTCTCGCTCGCGCCCGATGAACGCACGCGAGGCCGTCTGCTCCACGCGACGCTCACCGCGGACGATCGGCCCGGCCGCCGTCATCTCCACGTCGAGCGCGCCGCCGATCAAGCTCCGAGCGGCGTCGTCGATGCACACCTCGCCCGCCACGGTCGCGATCCCGAGCGCGCGTTCGACGAGCGCTCGCTCGGGACCGGCGCGTAAGCTCGCCTGGCCCGCGGTGAGGCCGACCTGGAGCGCGCGGTCGAGCCGCACGAGCTCCATCGCGGCCCGCGCGGCGGAGAGGGCCGCTTGAACGGGCGAATCGGAGAGAAACACGATGAGCGCGCCGCGCCCGGGCAGCAGCGTGACCACGCCCTGGTACCGCTCGGCCACCGAGACGACGACGCCGCTCTCGGAGGTGAAGGCGGCCGGCATGCCCTGGGTGGCCGCCGTGGCCGCGGTGACGGGGACCGCGGGCGCCACGCCGACGACGCTCGCCAGTCGCCGCTCGTCGGTCGACACCGCCGGGCGCGCCGGGTCGTCGACCGGACCGAGCCGGCTCTCGATCGCCGAGAGGGCGTCGGCGACCTCACGCGCGGAGCCCGGACGTCCGAGGGGGTCCTTCTGGAGCATCGAGGCGACGAGCTCGTCGAGCTCGGGCGGCGCCTGCGGCGCGCGGGAAGAGAGCCGCGGCGCCTCGGCGAGCAGCACCTCGGCGATCACCGACGCCGCCGTCGGCCCGAAGAACGGTGGCTTGCCGGTGAGACATTGGAAGATCACGCAACCGAGCGCGTAGACGTCGACGCGCCCGTCCATGTTGCGCTCGCCTCGAGCTTGCTCGGGCGGCATGTACTCGGGCGTCCCGATCGTCATGCCCGTGCGCGTGATCCCGGTCGACAGCCCCGTGAGCATCGCGATCCCGAAGTCGAGCACCTTGACGTCGGCGAGGTTGCCCCCGACCAAGAAGATGTTCGCCGGCTTGACGTCGCGGTGCACGATGCCGAGCTCGTGCGCCGCCGAGAGCGCCTCGGCGACGTGGCGGGCCAGACGGATCGTCTCCGCCACGCCGAGCACCCCGTCGCGCAGCTTGTCCATCAAGTCGAGGCCCTCGAGCCACTCCATCGCGAGGTAGAGGCCGCCGCCGTCCACCGGCCCGAAGTCGACGAACGACACCACCGACGGGTGCTCGAGCCCGGCGAGGATCCGGGCCTCGCGCCGGAACCGCTCGGCGAGCTCTTCGGCGCCCGATCCGGCCGCGAGCAGCTTCACCGCGACGTCACGCCCGGTGGCCTCGTCGAGCGCGCGGTGCACCGTGCCCATACCGCCCGCGGCGACGCGCTCGATGATGCGAAAGCGACCCGCGAGGATGCTCCCCGGCTGGCCTCGGGCGTGCATTTGTCGGAGCATACGCGCTGGAGGTTTCCACGTGTGCGGCCGGTTCACCCTGACGATCCCCACCTACGAGGATCTCGCGTCGGCGCTCGGCGTCGAAGCCGTCCCCGGGGGAGCGGATCTGTATCGTCCGCGCTACAACGTCGCGCCGACGGATCCGGCTTGGGTGATCAGAGTCGGCCCCGAGCGAAACCGCGAGCTCGCGCTCCTCGAGTGGGGGCTCGTCCCGCGCTGGTCGAAGTCGTTGATGCAGGCTGGCCGGCCCATCAACGCGCGAGCCGAGTCGATCGCTTCCAAGCCCGTGTTCCGCGACGCGGTCGCGCGGCGCCGTTGCTTGGTCGTCAGCGACGGGTTCTACGAGTGGGATAAATCCGGGCCGGTCAAGCAGCCGCTCTGGTTTCGTCCCGCCGGCGGCGGCGTCCTCCTCATGGGCGGGGTCTGGGACTCGTGGCGCGGTGACGACGGCGTGCGCCGCCAGACGTTCGCGATCGTCACCACCGCGCCGAACCGCGATGTCGAGCGCGTCCACGATCGCATGCCGCTCGTCCTCTCCGGCGCCGACGCGGAGGCGTGGCTCGTCACCGTCCCAAAAGACGCGCCCGCCTCCCTGACCGACGACGTTCGTGCGCTGATCCGCCCGGCCCCCGACGGCGCGCTCGTGCCGACGCCCGTCTCGACGCGCGTCGGCAACGTGAAGAACGACGACCCGTCCGTGCTCGTCGTCGATCCGATCCCCGGTGGGGGCATGACCGACATCGGACATACCCTGTCCTTGTTCGATGCGCCCGTCGCCGCAGGGGCGCGCCGCAAACACTGACTCGTGCTACGAAACGCGGCCCATGCAGAGAGCCGCCTCCGACGAGCTCGTCATCCGCGGCGCGCGCGAGCACAACCTCTCGATCGCCGAGCTGCGCATCCCCAAGAACCGCCTCGTCGTGTTCACCGGCGTCTCGGGCAGCGGCAAGTCGTCGCTCGCGTTCGACACGATCTACGCCGAGGGCCAGCGCCGCTACGTCGAGTCGCTCTCGACGTACGCACGGCAGTTCCTGGGCCAGCTCGAGAAGCCCAAGTACGAGCAGATCCGCGGGCTCTGCCCGACCGTCGCCATCGAGCAAAAGACGGCGTCGTCGAACCCGCGCTCCACCGTGGGCACCGTCACCGAGATCTACGACTACCTGCGCGTCCTCTTCGCGCGCGTGGGCGAGCAGCGCTGCCACCAGTGCGGGGGCGCGGTGACGGGCCGCTCGGCCGCCGAGATCGTCGGTGAGCTCGGCTCTCTGTCGGAAAAGACGCGGCTCACCCTGATCGCGCCGGTGGTCGAGCACCGCAAGGGCGAGTTCAAGGACGTCCTCGACGGCCTTCGCGAGCGTGGCTTCTCGCGCGTGCGGATCGACGGCGCCGTCGTTCTCTTGGAGGACGTGAAGCCTCTCGACAAGAAGCGCAAGCACACGATCGAGGTCGTCGTGGACCGCGTGGTCGTCGGCGCCGACGTGCGCGCCCGCCTGACCGACAGCGTCGAGACTGCGCTCCGCGCCGGGTCCGGCCGCATCCTCGTCGAGATCGAGGGCGGCGCGCCGTCGCAGAAGCAGGCTCGCGTCTACTCCGAGGCGCGCAGCTGCGCCAAATGCAAGCTGAGCATGCCCGAGCTCTCGCCGCAGGCGCTCTCGTACAACTCACCGCTCGGCATGTGCCCGGACTGCAGCGGTCTCGGCACGCGGCTCGAGCCCGACCCGACCCTCCTCGTGCCCGACCACGATCTGACGATCGACGAGGGCGCGATCGAGCCGTGGCGCAACGTCGCCGAGAGCACGGGGTGGACAGCGCGCATCGTCACCGCGCTCTGTGATCGGCTCGAGATCCCGCGCGGCATCCCGTGGAAGAAGATCCCCGCGAAGAAGCGCGAGCTCCTGATGTGGGGCGCGGGCGACAAGCGCATCGAGGTCAAGTGGGCCGGCAAGCACTCCAAGGGCTCGTGGGCCATGAAGTGGGAGGGGCTCTGCCCGCAGATGATGCGCCGCTTCGAGTCGACCCAATCCGAGTCGATGCGCGACAAGTGGCGCCGCTATCTGCGCGAGGCGCCCTGCCGCGCGTGCGGCGGCCAGCGTCTGCGCGCCGAGGCGCGCGCGGTGTTCCTCGAGGCAAAGAGCCTGGTCGAGGTGCTCCGCATGACGATTCAGGAGGCGCTCGCGTACTTCCAGGGCTTGCAACTGTCGGGCGTCCGTGCCGAGATCGCCCACGAGGTCCTGAAAGAGGTTCGGCACCGCCTCGGCTTTCTCGTCGACGTCGGGCTCGAGTACCTCACCCTCGACCGCGCCACCGCGAGCCTCTCGGGTGGCGAGGCGCAGCGCATCCGGCTCGCCGCTCAGCTCGGCAGCGAGCTCTCGGGCGTGATGTACGTCCTCGACGAGCCGTCGATCGGCCTGCACCAGCGCGACAACCTGCGGCTGGTCGAGACGCTCGAGCGCCTGCGCGATCTCGGCAACACCGTGATCGTCGTCGAGCACGACGCCGAGACGATCCTCCGCGCCGACCACGTGGTCGACTTCGGGCCTGGGGCCGGCAAGCTCGGGGGCAAGGTCGTGGCCGAGGGGTCGCCCGCGCGAATCCGCGCCAGCAGCGCCTCGTCGACCGGCCGGTTCCTCTCCGCCAAAGAGGCCATCGAGATCCCCGCGAGCCGGCGCGCGCCGTCAGGCTGGCTCACCGTCCGCGGCGCGAGAGAGAACAACCTCCGCGACGTGACGGCCCGGTTCCCGCTCGGCGTCCTCGCCGCCATCACCGGCGTCAGCGGGGCGGGCAAATCGAGCCTCGTGGGTCAGATCCTCGTCCCGGCGCTGCGGCGCAAGCTCGCGGGCGCCACCGATCAGGTCGGCGCCCACGACGCGCTCGAGGGCGCCGAGAGCCTCGACAAGATCATCGTCATCGATCAACAGCCGATCGGCCGCACGCCGCGCTCGAACCCGGCCACCTACAGCAAGCTCTTCGACCTCGTGCGCGACGTGTTCGCCCAGACGAAAGAGGCGCGCGCGTTCGGCTACGGGCCCGGCCGGTTCTCGTTCAACGTCAAGGGCGGCCGCTGCGAGGCCTGCGAGGGGGCCGGCGTCCGCTCGGTCGAGATGCACTTCTTGCCCGACGTCTTCGTCACCTGCGAGGCGTGCCGCGGCCGGCGCTACAACGAGGCCACTCTCCGCGTGCTGTTCCGGGGCCGCAGCATCGCCGACGTGCTCGACACCAGCGTGCGCGACGCGCTCGGCGTCTTCGCCAACGTGCCGCCCATCATGCGTATCCTCGAGACGCTCGACGAGGTCGGCCTCGGCTACATCGCGCTCGGCCAGCCGGCGACGACGCTCTCGGGGGGCGAGGCGCAGCGGGTCAAGCTCGCCCGCGAGCTCGCTCGGCGCGACACCGGTCGCACGCTCTACGTGCTCGACGAGCCCACGACCGGCCTCCATTTCGAAGACGTGCGCCACCTCTTGGGGGTGCTGCAGCGCCTGGTCGCCGCCGGCAACAGCGTGATCGTCGTGGAGCACAACCTCGATGTCATCAAGACAGCCGATTGGGTGCTCGACCTCGGCCCCGAGGGCGGCGCGGGCGGAGGCTGCGTGGTGGCCGAGGGCTCGCC
>CALKVR010000863.1 GCA_938004815.1 uncultured Polyangiaceae bacterium
CCCGCGTCGTCGAGCTCGAAGACCGCGAGCTCACCGATCGTCGCATCGTCGTCGGGTTGGCCCCCACCGCCGCCGCCGCCACCTCCGCCACCCTCGCCTTCGGTCCGGAGAGTCTGGAAATAGCCGAGGTCGACGCGGCCGTCGCTCACCCGCACGAAGCGGGGCTGGGAGACGGCGCCGTATCCGATCGTCGGCATCAACATCTCGGCGCCCCACGCCGGCGCGCTCTCGGCCCCGCTGCCCTCGTCGCCTTCTTCGGGGAGAGACGCGCGAAATACCCGCAGCCGCGGCCGTGGATCGTCGCCGAGCGGGCTCGCCGAGATGGCGACCAGGGCCTCGGTGTCCGATAGCGCGTAGGCGTCGAAGTAGGGCTCGAGGAGGCCCGCGTCGGTCTGGAACGTGCCCTCGAGCACGAGCTCGGCGCTGACACGACCGTCAGGAAATACGCGCGCAGCGACGACGCGCTGGCCCTCTTCGCTGTACGCGTACGTCTCCCACGCCACGAGGACGCTGCCCGATTGAGCGAGGGCCCGCATGTCGCTGCCGCGGAGGTTACCCGTCCTCGCGACCGTGATCGGGACGGCCGTGCCGGGGAGCGCGCAGACGCCGTTGATGCAGTCGTAGCCCTCGGGGCACTCGCCGTCGGGGCACCGCGCGGGCATGTCGCCCAGATCGGTGCTGCAAGAGGCGAACGACGCGAGCGCGGCGCCGAGCCCCACCGCGGCGCAGGCGGCGAGCAGCGCCCTCACGGCGCGCCCTCGGTCGCGACGCCGACCCAGAGGTCCATGACCGCCTCGTGGAAGCTCGTCCACGCGATGTAGACCCGGCCGCCCTGCGCGAACGCGCGCGCAGAGTAGAGCTCGTCGGTGCCGGGGCGATCGAGCGCGGCGACGCGGGTCACCGAGCCGCTCGCGTCGAGGCGCGCGACCTCGAGGGTGCCGAAGCCGTCGTCGTCGGAGAGCGGCGCGAGGTGCACGCCCGAGTCGCCGACGATGCCCGAGAACGGCTCGAGATCGGTCTGAAGCACCCCCGCCGGCGTCGAGCCGAGGAGCACGCCGCTCCAGTCGTACGACTCCAGCGTCGCCACGATCGGATCATCCTCCGAGACCTGCTCGGTGGTGAGCACGATGACGCGATCGTCGAAGGCGTAGACCGGCTGGCCCGGAAAGGGCACCGGCCCCTCGACCGCGGGCTCCGGGCCGTCGGGCACACGCCACATCTCGGACTCTTCGAGCCCGACGCGCACCGCGATCGCGTCGCCGAGGTCCCAAATCAAGCTGTCGGCCGAGAGCGGCAGGGCGCTACCGAGCGGCAGGCGCGCGCGCTCGGTGAAGACGCCGTTCTGCACGCGCCCGACCACGACCTGACCGCCCTGGGAGGGGTCGGCGAACGAGACGTCGACGCCACCGTTGCGAGCGACCGCGCCGACGTAGACCGGCTCGGCGCCCCCCACGAACGGCACCGGCGTCGTCGGGCGACCGACGATCTCGGGCGCGCCGCCACGGCCCTCGCGCGGGACCGACCAGAAGGTGACGTCTTGCTGGGTGGAGGCGAGCGAAGGAAACGACAGCGTGAGCACGCCGTAGTGGTCGTCATCGAGGGCGACGACCGCGGACGAGGTGGGGAACTCTTCGCCGAAGTCGAGCAGCAGCGCAGGGTCGCCCACGGCGCCGTCGGCGCCGACGACGATCTCGTAGAGACCGCGCGAGCCGTCGGTGAACCCGTCGTTGACGACGAGGGTCGCGCCGCCGCCGGGCGAAGCGAACCAGAACATCTCGCCCGCGTTGATCCAGTCGATGCGCATCGGACGGGCGACGTCCATGGTCGTGCCGTCGGCCACGCAGATGGTCGCGCGGCAGGTGTACCCATCGGGGCAGATGCCCTCGGCGCCGCACGCGAACGGCGTGTCACCGAGCGTCGGCTCGCACGCCGTCGCGGCACCGACCGCGAGCGCGAAGGCGAGGCTACTTCTTGTCATTCCGGCGCGGCGCTCCCCAGTTCATGCTGCCCGCCTTGCCGCGACGAGAGACCGGCAGGCTCGTGGGCGCGGACTCATCCGCCTCGATGACGGGCGCAGGTGCCGGCGATGGGGCCGGCGCGGGCACGACGGCGGGGCTCGGAGCTTGACGCACGCTCGACGTAGGCGCGGGCCGCTCGGGCGGCGCTGCGGCGGGGATGCTGGCTTGCGACATCGAGCCGCGCAGCGGCTGCGGAGCGCGCCGCGCGGAGGGCGCAGGCCCCGCATCGAACGGCCGCTCTTCGAACGAGAAGCCCTCGTCTGCCGGGGGCGGCGCGCTCGGCTGCGCACCCCACGCGCGATCGCCGCTCGAGCCGACACCCAGCTTGGTGCCATGGTGCGGATGCGGCGACATGCCGCCCGACGACGGGCCCGCGCTCGAGTCCGGCTCACCCTGCGCGCTGCGCGGGTCGCGGCCGCCTCCGATGCGAAGCCCCGCCGTGTTGCCGGTCGTGGCGCGGCCCGCCGCGCCGAAGCCGCTCGAGACGCGGTCGCCGTGGCTCGATACGCGGTCGCCCGCGGACGACGCGCGCTCGCCCACCGCCCGCGCGCCCGTCGTGTGACGGCCGGGACTGTTGAAGCCACCGAGCCCCGAGGTCGTGGATGGGCGGGCGCCGGCCACGTTGGAGCCGGATGAGCTCTGAGGTTGCGTCGCGGCAGGGCCGGGCGTCACCCCCTGGCTCGACACGCGATCGCCGCCCCACCGCAGCCCGAAGCTGCGCGCGTCCGATGGATCGATCGCCGGACCACCCGTGCCCTGCGCCGACTGCCCATGCGACGACTGCCCGTGCGACGACTGGCCCTGCGACGACTGGCCCGGCGACGACTGGCCCGGCGACGATTGGCCCTGCGATGAAGAGGGCTCGCGCCGGCCCGACGAAGACGGCTGCTCGGCCGCCTCTTCAGAGAGGTACGCGGCGAGGAGCGCGTCGGTGTCGTTCAGCCCATCGGCCACCGGAATCCCGGCTGCGCTCGCGAGCTCACGGCCGTACTCGTCCCAACCGAGCGCGCGAGTCGACCCCGGCTTGGGCCTCGACCCGTCGGGGCTCGGAACCGCGACGCCGCGAGGCTTGGCCTCGCCGGCCCCGGCCGGCTCGAAGCCTGCTCCTCGCTCGGTGCCGGCGCGACCGTCGAAGCGACGCGTCGGAGGACGCGCCGTCGGCGCCGAGCGGCTGTCGCGCTGGACGTCGGGCGCGGGCGGGGGCGGCGCCGCCATCACGCCTTCGGGGTTGCTGTACGGCGTGTGGGGCGACGAGACAGGCGACGCCGGGCTAGCCGACGACGCCGACGGGCTCGAGTACCCCGACGAGGACCACCCCGGCACGCTCGAGCTGTTGGACGACGCACCGCCGGACACCGACGACCGCGGCGGCGCGTTGTCGCCCTTTTGCATGACGGCGCGCATCTTGGCGACCGAGTTCTTTCGGGCTCGGGTCGCAGCGAGCTGCACGACGTACGCGCGCATCTGCTTCATCTGCTGATCGGTGGTGTCGATCGGCCGCTTGATGTACCGGGGCGACTCGCCAGGGGACGGCGGCTGCGACAGGTCGAGATCGATGGGCTGCTCGAGCAGCTGCGCGTTGGCGTCGTACATGACGCGGACCGGCGGGCGCG
>CALKVR010000864.1 GCA_938004815.1 uncultured Polyangiaceae bacterium
ATCCCGAGCCGAGCCGGCTCGAGCCGCGCCCCGAGGATCGTCTCGTTGGCGAGGAGCAGGTCGTCTTTTTTCCCGGTGTCGAGCCAGAAGCCGTCGAGGTGCTCGAACGTGACCGCGAGCCCCTGGCGCATGAGCGCGTTGGCGGCGTCGGTGATCTCGAGCTCGCCGCGCGCCGACGGCTCGAGGGTGTCGATCGCGTCGTGAATCGACGCCCGAAAGAGATACACGCCGACCAGGGCCAGGTTGCTCGGTGGGTCCGCGGGCTTCTCGACGAGCGAGACCACGCGGCCGCCCGCGTCGACCGCGGCGACGCCGAACCGGCGAGGGTCGCCGACGGCCTTGAGCATGAGGCGCGCGTGCGCAGTCGGGTCGGCCTCGAAGGCGTGGACGAAGGGCGCGAGCGACGCGCCGATCAGGTTGTCGCCCAGCACCATCAGGAACGGGTCTTCTCCGAGGAACGGGCGCGCGGTGCGCACCGCGTGCGCGAGGCCGCCCGGGCGATCCTGCTCGAGGTAGGTGACCCTGGCGCCGAAGGCAGCGCCGTCGCCGACCGCCGCTTGCACCGCGGCCCGCGTCTCGGGCGCGACGACGATGCCGACGTCTCGCACCCCGGCCTCGACCACGCTGTCGATGACGAAGAAGAGGATCGGACGGTTGGCGACGGGCACGAGCTGCTTCGGGCCCGAGTAGGTGAGGGGACGAAGCCGCTTGCCCTCGCCGCCGGCGAGGACGAGACCCTTGATGGCGGTCATCGGAGCCTCCCTCTGCGCTCGAGGTGAGCCTTCGCGCGCTCGAGCTCGCGTGGCTCGAGGTAGCTCGCGACGGTGCGTCGCATCGCGTCGGCGAACGACGTTCGGGCCGACCACCCGAGCTCCGCGCGGACCCGCGACGCGTCGACACCGTACCGGCGATCGTGGCCGGGGCGGTCGTCGACGTGGGCGACGAGGCCGCGCCGCGGGGCGGCCGCCGGGGCGAGCTCGTCGAGGGCGTCGCACACGGCGCCCACCATCTCGAGCGTGGTCCGCTCCGCCCCCGACGCCAGGTGGTACAGCGCGCCGGGGCGGCCGCGCTCGCCGAGGGCGATGAGGGCGTCGCACCCGTCGTCGACGAACAGCCAATCGCGGCGGTGCAGTCCGTCGCCGTAGACCGGGAGCGAAAGACCGAGGAGGGCGCGGCAGATGACGAGGGGAACGAGCTTCTCGGCCAGCTGCCTCGGGCCGAAGTGATTGGTGGGCCGGGCGATCACGGCGTCGAGGCCGTGGGTGACGGCGAACGCGAGCACGAGCGCCTCGGCGCCTGCCTTGCTCGCGGCGTAGGGCGAGCTCGGCCTGGTGGGGGCGCCTTCGTCGAGGAACACGCCGGGCTCGGCGGGCCCGAGGACCTCGTCGGTCGAGACGTGGACGATGCGCGGGTGGCCTTGCGTCGTGACCTCGCGTACGGCCTCCAGCACCGAGAGCGTACCGAGGACGTTGGTGTCGACGAACGGACGCGCGTCCTCGATCGAACGATCCACGTGCGTCTCGGCCGCCAGGTGAAAGACGATCCGCGGGCTCGTTCGCGCGACCACCGCGCGCATAGCGTCGCGGTTGCGGACGTCGGCGACGACCAGCTCGACGCGACCGGTCGGATCATCGAGCAGGTCGGCGAGGTTCTCGCGGCACCCGGCGTAGGTCAGCGAGTCGGCGACGACCACGCGGGCGCCGGGCTCCCGCTCGAGGAGGCGGCGCACGAGGGTCGAGCCGATGAAGCCGGCGCCGCCGGTGACGAGGTAGGAGCGCGGTGACGGCCGCACCGCCGCATGGTAGCGCTCGAAGCGCGACGATGCGCGTCCTCCTCTTGGGCGGTACCGGTCACGTGGGCGCCGCCCTCGCGCCGCTCCTCGCGGCCGCATACGAGCTGGCCGCGCCTTCGCGCGGCGAGCTCGATCTCGCGTCGGCGGGGGTCCGGCGCCGGGCCGAGTCGTACCGGCCCGATCTCGTCGTGAACGCTGCCGCCTGGACCGACGTCGACTCGGCCGAGCGAGACCCGGCCGGGGCGTTCGCGGTCAACGCCGGGGCCGTGGGCGAGCTCGCGACCGCTTGCGCATCCGTGGGGGCGCCCCTCATCCATCTGTCGACCGACTTCGTGTTCTCGGGCGAGCTCGAGCGCTGGTACCGCGAAGACGACGAGGTTGGCCCCCTCAACGCGTACGGCCGGTCCAAGCTCGCGGGAGAAGACGCGATCGCGCGCGCAGGCGCGGTGGCCCTCGTGCTCCGCACGTCCTGGGTGTTCGGCCTCGACCGCCCGTGCTTCGTCTCGCGCGTCGCCGCGCGCGCGAAGACCGACGTCGAGCTCATCGCGCCCGACGACCAGATCGGCACGCCCACCTCGGCCACCGAGCTGGCCGGCGCCATTGCTCGGATCGTCGGCGTGGTCGCGCCCGACCCCATCGGCTACGCCCGGCGCTTCGCGGGCATCTACCACCTCGCCGGGCCCGAGCACGCGAGCCGCTACGCGCTCAGTCGCGCGGTGCTCGATGGCGTGCGGGGGCGCGCCGGGTACCGGGCCGAGCGTGTGCGCGCGGTCTCGGCGGCCGATCTCCCGACGTTCGCGCCACGCCCGCTCCGCACGCCGCTCGACTCGACGAAGGCCGCGCGCGCGTTCGGGATCGTGCTCTCGCCTTGGCGTCAGGCGCTCGCGCGCCTCTTCGCTCACTGACCGACCAAGAGCAGCACCTTGAGGGCCGGGTGCCCCTTCTCGTCCTTGGCCGGCCCGACGGCGATGCCGAACCCCTTGGCGGCCGGAGAAAGGGCGGCCGCGGGCGGCTTGTACTCGGAGCTGCCGAGGATCCGCGCGCCGCCCACGGTGACCCCCGAGAACCCGGTCTTCATCTTCGAGAGCCGCGTGACCGCGTCTTTGCCGACGCCTTCGAGCGCGCTCGGGGCGATGTCGTCGGGCACGTCGTCCAGGAGCGACGTGGCGAGGTCGCTGAGCTCGGAGCTCTCGGCGATGGCTTGCAGCCCGCGGCCGGCGCGCGTGCTCTCGATCTTGCCCACGAGCTTGGCCCGGGCCTCGGACGGGGTCTCCTTCTCGACCGGGCGCGCGAAGACCTGCACGAAGAGGAAGTTCCGCGGATCGCCGATGCCGCCTTTGACGATCCCGACGCCGATGTGCGTGACGTCCTCGGACATGATGTTGGCGTAGTGCCCCGGGCTCTTGAGGAGGCCGTCTTCGGCGCCGTCGACGTCCATCGCCTCGGCGAGGTTCTCGCGCGCCACGGCGGCGACGTAGGCCGCGCGAGCCAGGCGATCGTCGAGCGAGCCCGACGTGGGGGATTGGTGGGCAAAGAACTTGTTCTGACCCATGTCGTTCGCGTGGAAGCGCGCCACGTCGGCGAGGGCCTCGTCGTAGGCGAGCGGCGGAAGGCCCTTTTGGGCGCGGTCTCGGTTCACGCGCTCCCCCATCGCCTTTTCCATCGCCAATACGTCGGCGGGGGCGCTGACCTTGGGCAAGTTGCCTTCGTTGGCGCTGCAACCCAGGCCGATGCTGGCGGCGCTGGCGGGGACGAGGAGGAGCACGGTCCGGCGAGAGAGCATGCGCGCGACTCTAGCAGCCGACGCGGCTCGTCGCGGCGTCGCCTATTCGGTTTCCTTGGCGGCGGTGGTGAAGATCCCCTTGGCCATGAGCGAGGTCTCGGTCTCGGCGCGGGCGCGGTAGATCGTCGCCCGCGCTCGCCTCACGGCCCGGTCGTCGGGCGCGGCGCGCCACGCCGTCTCGACGAGGTGCGAGGCGAGCGCGTGCTCACCCGCTGCGGAGAGCGCCTCGGCGCGAGCGACGAGCGCCGCGGGGCCGCCCGCGAGGGCGGCGAGCTCGCGGGCGAGGTCGGCGTCCGCCCCCGGCTTCAGGTGGGCGGGGTTTCCGTCCCACCAGCCGCCGAACTGGCGCCAGACATTGCGGACGATGAACTCGGGCTCGTCGTAGATCGGCCTCAGGTAGGGGCGCTCGGCGAGCTCGCGCGGCGCGCGCACCGACGAGAGCACCTCATCGAGCGTCGCGCCCTCGTTCATGCGCGCCAGCGTCTCGGAGACGAGGTGCTCCAAGAGCTCGGCCGTCTCGACGAGCGCGAGGTGCACCGCGTCGCGGCCGAAGATGGGCGGGCCGTGGCCCGGCGACAGCACCTCGGGCTCGAGCGCGGCCATACGCCGCAGCGCGGCCGCCCAGTCTCTCGGGTAGCGCTGCACCTTCTGCGGGTTGCCGGCGTTCGGGCTCGCCCAGATGAAGAGATCGCCCGTGGCGACGATGCGCTTCGACGGCATCCACACGAACGTGTGGTCGTCGGTCTCGCCTCGCGCGTGAACGAGCTCGATCGTCTCGCCGCCCACCTCGAGCGAGAGCGTGTCGTCGAGCTCGACGTCCGGGTACCGGTAGTCGGTGGGCCAGGCGGTCTCGAGCTGGAACTGGCGAGCGTTGATGCATGCGTTGTAGCCGGGCGTGAGGCGGTAGCGATCGAAGCGCGCCCGCACGCCGCGGTGGGCGACGACGCGAGCACGCGCGCCCGACTCTTCTTCGTAGAGGGGGACTCCGAACACGTGGTCGACGTGCCGCCGAAGCTCTCGGCGCGTGCCCGGCTCTTCGA
>CALKVR010000865.1 GCA_938004815.1 uncultured Polyangiaceae bacterium
GCATCCGTAGGGAGGCGTGGTGGGGAGGCAGCGCTCTTGGTCGCGGATGCCGACGCCGCCGAGGCCGGAGACGATGGTGAAGGTCTTGCCGGGGCCGACGCAAAGCTCGTTGGGCTCGGAGCAATCGGTGTCGACGACCTGGTTCTCCATGTCGGTGAGGGTCTTGGTGCGCTCGTAGGAATGCTCGTGACCGGTCGTGACGATGGCGCCGTTGAGGCGACAATTCTCGTAGACGTCCCAGCCCATCTCGTCGCCCTTGCCGCCGATCTGCATGGCGCGCTGGTTCTTGTGCCACGCGCAGATCTTCCACGTGGACGCGGCGGGATCGAGCTGGTCGTCGATGAACTGAGCGAACTCGGCGTTGTTGCCGTTCTCACCGACGAAGACGAAATGGATGCCGCGCCAGAGGAACGCGTACTTCTGATCGAGCAGGTTCGGGTCGTCGAGGGTGACGCCCGCGGCGGTGAAGTGGTTGTTGGCGTAGACGGAGTACTCGTTCCACGCCGGCGCGTCGTGGTTGCCGACCGCGACGAAGTAGGGGAAGGCGGTGCCGACCTTGCCATCGACGACGGCGAAGAAGCCGTCGGGATCGAGGCCGTAGTCGAAGTCACCGTTGTGGACGACGGCGTCGACCTGCTCGGCGAGGATGAGATCGAGCACGGACTCGAAGGCGCTGCCGTCACCCGAGTCGCCGATGAACGCGACCTTGACCTCTTCGGCGGGCATGCCCCCCGAGCTCGAGCTGCCCGACCCGCTCGACGCGACGGTCGAGCCGCTGCCGGTCGAGCCGGTGTTCGCGACCGAGCTCGAGCCCGTGGGCGAGCCCGCAGCGGCCGAGCCGCCCGACGCGCGGTCGTCGCTCTCGTCCGACGGACAGGCGGCGACGAACACGACGAGCCAGGCGGCGAGAAGGAAGGCGAGGGGCCGCAGCATCGGGCCGGATTTTATTCTGGTGGCGGGTCGCCCGTCCACCCACGCCGCTGCAAGCGGACGATGAGCTCGCGTGCCCGCGCGCGGTCGCCGCTCGCGTGCGCGGCCTTGGCCGCGAGGTAGAGGACCTCGGAGCGCGCATCTTCTCTCGCGATTTCGGCTTCGAGCGCGGCCAGCGCCCCAGCGGGATCGCCAGCGGCGAGTCGAGTGGCAGCCAAATTTTGCACTGCTGCTGCTCGGTCGACGTACGCGAGCACGCGAGGCTGGAGCGCGAGGGCGGCCTCGTAGTGGGCGGTCGCAGTCTGGAGATCGCCTCGCTCGCGGGCGACCTCGGCCACGTAGAATTGGCCCTCCAGGCACGCGGGGTCGGCCGCGATCTCGGGAGCCCACAGCGCGTCGTCGGACGCGAACCGCCGGCCCTCGAGGAGCGACACGGCGCCCAGCATCGCCGCGCCCGCGATCGCCGCGATGCGGCCGCGCTCGGTACGCGCGAGCCGCTCGGCGACCAGGATGCTCGCGAACGCGAGCGGCACGTACGCGTAGTGGAGCGACCACCACCGCGGGACGGGCACGACTTGGAGCAAGGGCAGGATCGACAAGACGAGCAACCAGGCCACCCCGCGTCGCCGCCACGCGAGCCAAAGAAGCGCAGTGAGAACGAGCGCGCCCCCCAGCGCCGCCAAGGAGCCGATGCCGACGACGCGCGTCGCGTCGCAGATGGATCGGTCGAGCGGGAGGCCGATCGCGAGCCCGGCCCGAGCGACCGACCCGAGCCGCGTGCCGATCGCTTCGGAGAGTGAGAGATCGGGCGCCGCGCCTCGCCAGGCGGGCGCGAACGCAGCGCGGAGCGCGAGCGCCGCGCCGAGCGCGGCAGCCTCGGCCGCGAGCGTCGGCATCGAGACCTGCCGCGCGGGCGTCGCGAGCCGGCGCTCGACTTCCAGCGCGGCGACGAAGAGCGGTCCGAGGACGAGCGCCGTCTCCTTGGTGAGGGCGCCACAGAGGAGGGCTGCAGCTGCCGCGAGCGGCTTCTCGCGCCGGTGCGCGACGACGAGCGCGAGCAACGCGACGACGATCATCGCTTCGGATCGAAAGGCGATGGCGCCCGCGACGACCGCCGTCGCAGGGTGGACCGCGAAGAGCACCCCGGCGATCCGGGCCGCGCGCGCGCTCGCCCCCAGCGCTTCGGCGGCCCAGGCGACCGCGAGGGCGGCGGCCGCGTGCCACGCGAGGTTGGTCACGTGAAAGAACCACGGCGCGCCCACCACCGCGTCGATCGACAGGGTGACGGCGACGAGCGGCCGGTAGTAACCCGTTCCCGCGAACCCCTCGGTGAAGAGCTCCCCGAGCGCCGCCGGCCTCGCGATCGCGAGCTTGCGCTCGATGTGCGCGTGATCCAACCAGACGAAGCCCGCGCGCAGCGCGAGCACGTGAGCCAAGACGGCCGCGATCGCGGGCGCGATCGGCCACTTGTCGGTGGCTCGCTTGTCTATACTCACGCCCGAGGATGTATCAGGCTTCCTCGATCGCGCGGGTGCTCGGGGCGCTCCTCGGTCGCCGCGGCGAGCGCGGCCCCGTCGGGCGCAACGTCGTGCTGCTGGGTGTGACGAGCCTCGTCACCGACGTCTCGTCGGAGATGGTCGGCACGATCCTGCCGCTCTATCTCTTCTTCGGGCTGGGGCTCTCGCCGTTCGGCATCGGGGCGATCGACGGGCTCTACCACGCGGTCGAAGGGATCGTTCGCGTGAGCACGGCGTTCTGGGCCGACCGCGCGGGTCGCATCAAGACGCTGGCCGCGTCGGGCTACGCGCTATCGGCCGCCTGCAAGCTGGCGCTCCTCGTCGTCGGCTCGAGCACGGGAGCGATCGCGGCGGTGGTGGCGGTCGATCGCGCGGGCAAGGGCGTGCGCGCGTCGCCCCGCGACGCCCTCGTCTCGGCGAGCGTCCCGCGGGCTGCGCTCGGCGCCGCGTTCGGCGTTCACCGAGCGCTCGACACCGTGGGCGCGCTGCTCGGCCCGCTCGCGGGCTTCGCGCTGCTGGCGATCGTCCCGGGCGGCTACGACGTGATCTTCGTGGTGAGCTTCTGCGCGGCGATCGTGGGCCTTTCCATCTTCGTTCTCTTGGTCGACGGTCGCCCGCCCCGCCCGGCCGAGCCCGCGTCCGCGCCGGATGTCGCCGCGAAGATCGACGCGCGCGCGACCTGGTCGCTCTCGGGTCTCGGCCCCGTGGCGATCGTGGCGGGCGTTCTGAGCATCGGCGCGGTCAGCGACAGCCTCTTCTACTTGGTCCTGCAGCGTTGGGCGGCCTTCGACGCGCGCTGGGTGCCGCTCGTGTTCGTGGCGACCGCGCTCTGCTTCGCGGCGCTCGCGATCCCGGTGGGCCGGCTCGCCGACCGCGTCGGGCGCAAGCGTGTCTTCGTCGCCGGGCACGTCGTCCTGGCCCTGTCGTACGGCGTGGTGTTGCTGGCGCCGCCCGGGCTCGCGCTGGTCGGGGTGTGTGTCCTCTGCATGGGCGCCTACTACGCGGCCACCGAGGGGGTCCTCGTCGCGATCGCGAGCGCGCGGCTCGGCGACCGTCACCTCACGACCGGCATCGCGGCGCTGACCACCGTGACGAGCCTCGCGCGCTTCGTGGGCTCGCTGGCGTTCGGCGCGATCTGGCAGGTCTTCGGCTTTCGCGGCGCGCTCGCGGGGGCGCTCGCGGTGCTGGCGCTCGGCGTCCTCTCCGCAGGGGTGCTATGGAGACCACGCCATGACGACGCCGGCGCCGCAGGGTGATCCCATCGCGAGGCGGCGGCTCGTCGTCTTCGCCGTCGTCGCCGCCGCTGCCGTCGCCAGCGCCGCGGTCTACGTGGCGGTGCGCGCGATCCAGGCGCGCTCGGGCGAGCCCGACGGCGGGGGCGTGGCCGCGGTCGCCGCCGTCGGCAGCGCTCCCGTCGTCTTGTTTCGCAACATCGAGCCCACGCCGCAGGCGTCGTTCGGCAAGGTCGGCCGGGCGCCGCTCGGCCCGTCGCCCGGCGTTCGATCGCTGACGACGCTGTCATGCGCGCGTCTTCACTACGCGGCGGGCCAAGGGCTCTGCGTCGAGGGGGCCGAGTCGCTGACCGAGCCCGCCTCGCTGCGCACGTTCGGGAGCGACCTGGTGCCTCGGTGGACGCACACGCTCTCGGGGCTGCCGAGCCGTGCGCGTGTCTCGCCGCATGGGCGCTACGGCGCCGTGACCGTGTTCGTCACCGGGCACGGCTACGAGGATCTCGACATGTCGACGCAGACCCTCATCATCGATCTGCGGGCCGACGCCGTCGTCGCCGATCTCGAGTCGTTCGAGGTTCGACAGGGCGGTCAAACGCTCCGCTCCCCCGATTTCAATTTTTGGGGTGTCACGTTCGCGAACGACGACGACCGCTTCTACGCGACGCTCGCCTCGGGCAAAAAGACGTGGCTCATCGAGGGGCGGGTGAGCGACAAGCGCGCCGAGGCGCTGCGCGAGAACGCGGAGTGCCCCTCGCTCTCGCCGGACCAGAAGCGGCTCGTCTACAAGAAGCGCACCGGTAAGCCCGGCGAGTGGCGGCTCCACGTCCTGGACATCGCCTCGAACGAGGAGCGCGCGCTCGCCGAGGAGCGTTCGATCGACGACCAGGTCGAGTGGCTCGACGACGAGCGCATCCTCTACAAGCACGGGCCGACCG
>CALKVR010000866.1 GCA_938004815.1 uncultured Polyangiaceae bacterium
GGGGGCTGGGTGGGTGAAATTGCGGGTGAGTGGAGTCGGAAAGAGAGAGCGCGAGTGCGTCTCGATGCGGTTACCGCGGGAAAGCCTCTGGTACGCCCCCGTCGACCGGGAGCGTGGCGCCGGTGGTAGGGGTGGCGTTGCTCGCGAAGAAGACGACGGCGCGGCCCACGTGGATGGCCTCGACCCGCGCCTTCAGCAGGTTTCGATCGCGATAGAAATCGGGCAAGGCATCCGTGCTCATGCCGCGGCTCTGGGCGCGCGACGGCCCGACCTCGGCCCAGAGCCCCGACGCGACGTCACCGTGAGAAAACACAGCGTCGGCGTTGACCTGGTTCCCCCTTCCCCCGAGCGGTGCGAGCTCGAGCGCGGCCACCTTGCCGAGTTGATGCGCCGCCGCCTTGCTCGCGCTGTAGGCCGCGAAGTCTTTGCCGGGCGCGAACACGTTCTTGGACGCGTTGATGATCACGTTGCCGCCCGTGCCCTGGGCTCGGAACACGCGGATGGCCTCCTTGATGGTGTTGACCCCGCCCACGTAGTTAACCTCGGCTACCCGCCGCACCTCTTGCGCGGTCAGCTCGGTGATGGGCTTGACGAGCGCGACCCCCGCGTTCGGCACGACGATATCGACGCCACCATACGCCACGCACGCCTCGTCGAACGCGCGCCGCATGGCGGCCTCGTCGGTGACGTCGGCGCCGACGCCGACGGCTGCGCCTGCCCCGAAGCGAGCCTCCACCGCCTTGGCGGCGGCCTTGGAGGCCGCCCCGTCTTTGTCGACGATGACGACATGCGCGCCGGCCTGCGCGCACGCGTCGGCGATGCCTCTCCCGATGGCGCCCCCCCCGCCGGTGACGAGGGCGACCTGCCGCTCGAGCGGTCGCTCCGCCGACTTGCCGAGCTTGGCCTGCTCGAGGCTCCAGTACTCCATGTCGAAGAGATCGAGCTCGCCTAGCGCCTCGTACTCTCCGAGGCCCTGCGCGATCAGCTTGGTCTGGAGGGTGTGCTCCGAGATGTCGGCCGCGATGCGAGCGTCCTTTTTCGTCTTGCCGAACGCGATCAATCCGGCGCCCGGCAGCAGCACGACGCGCGGCGCCGAATCGAGCTTCTTCTTCGAGACGCCGCGCGCGCGGGTCGCGCGATCGAAGTAGGCGTCGTAGTCGGCGCGGAAAGCGCGCACGGCGTCTGCGAGCTGCGCCCGCAGCTTCGCCTCGTCGCCCCACGCCGGCGAGGCGACGAACACCGGGTGGGCCTTGGTCCGAATCACGTGGTCGGGCGTGAGCGGCCCGGTGCGCGCGAGGTCGGCCGCCCCCGCCGCGTCGAGCGCCGCGAGCACGTCGACGGCCCCGCGGTGCTCGGCGACCATGCGGCGGTACGGCTCGTCGGCGCTCTCGGTGGCTTCGGCCAGGAGACCGCGGAGGATCGGGGCTGCCATCGCGACGCGCGGCGTCGCGCCACCCGCGGTCGCCGACGCCGAGATCGCGGCGCTCTTCGAGCGCTGCGCCGCGAAGCGCTCGCACGCGTCGACGAGCTGGATGTGACGTTCGTAGCTCTCGCGCGCGGTCTCGCCGAACGTGAAGAGGCCGTGCTTGGCGAGGACGATGCCTCGCGCCTTCGGGCTCGCCTCGAACGCCTCGGCCACCGCCTTGGCCAGCGGGAAGCCCGGCATGATGTACGGGAGCACGACCACGTCGTCACCCATGGCGTCGACCGCCATCTTCGCGCCGTCGGGTTGGTTGGTGACGGCGAGCACGGCGTCGGCGTGCGAGTGATCGACGAACGTGTGCGGGAGGAACGCGTGCAGCAGCGCCTCGACCGACGGGTTTGGCGACGAGGCGTCGAAGAGGTGCGTGCGCAGCTGGTTGACCATCTCTTCGTCGGTCAGCGCGGGCAGCGAGCGGAGGCGGCGGAGGTAGGCGAGATCGAGCGCGGGAAAGTCTCTCGGCTCGACCTTGTCGAGGCTGGAGCCCGACCCTTTGACCCACAGACAATCGACGGTGTCGCCGAGGAGCGTCCGATGAGGCCCCTTGACCGACGTGTTCCCGCCGCCGTGAAGCACCAGATCCGGCTCGGCCCCGATCAGGCGCGACGTGTAGACGCGCAGCGCCACGGCCTCGGGGGCCGCGCCGGCGTAGCGTTCCACCGTGCCTCGCGCGTCGGCGTCTTTCCAGCGGCTGTGCATCGGGGCGGTCTACTACAGCGCTTCGGAGCGGCGAACCCCGGCCGGACGAGCGCCTCGAAAAGGCCGACTTGTCGGGGAGCACGCGCTGCTGCTATTCAATTGGAGCGATGGGGGCAGGCACCTCAGGGACGGGCGGGTCATTCTTGCTCCGTGTATCGGGCAACTTCGTGATCTGCGTTCACGGGTCGCTCGCGCCGTCGCAAGCCGAATGGAACCAGGTGCTCGAGCTCTATCGGCGGCACCCCAACATCTCACAGCTCAAGACGCTCGTGTGGACCGACGGTGGCGCGCCCAACGCCGCGCAGCGGAGCGAGCTGACCGCGGCGCTCGCCGCCGGCAAGAGCATGCCCATCGCGGTGATTACGGCGTCGGTCCTCGCTCGAGCGGCCGGCACCGCGCTGACGTGGCTCAATCCGGGCTTCAAGCTCTTCGGGCCGAGCGACTTCGACAAAGCGCTCGATCATCTGGGCGCCGGCGGGGTCGACCGCAGGGCATTGCGCGAGCTGGTCGAGGGCATGCGGCGTGAGCTCTCGTCGCCACAGGCTTCGGCGTCCGGCACCAGCCGCGACGCGTGAGCGGCGCTCACCCCCCCGCGACGAGCGTGTCGGCGACGTAGGCCTTGGTCAGGCGATCGACCACGTCGATCAAGTCCGGCGCCGTCAGCTTGACCTCGGAGCCGTGCTTGCTCGCGATCCAAGCGCTCGCTTCTTCGACGGTCGCAAACACCTTCATCGTGAAGGGGGGCCGCGCCGCCAGCATGATCATGTTCAGCACGCTGCGCTGCGCCGCCGCCGTGAAGCCCTCTTTCTCGACCGCGAACGCGGCGAAGCTCATCGACTCCGAGAAGATCTTGAAGAGCCGTTTGATTGTGTTGCGCACCTCTTCGCTGGGGATCGGGTTCTCGGGGCGCAGCACGACCATGAAGCCGATCGGGCCGTCATTGGCCTTCTTGAGTCGGGCAATCCAGCGCGGAAGGTGCTGCACCGTCTCTGGCAGCGGGTCCGACTTCGCCACCATGAGGAGACAGTTCCGATAGATCGACGCAGAGTGGTCGGGGCCCACGTAGAGCGTCGCGAGGTCGGCTCCCTGCATCGAGGACTGGGGATGGTTCGCCGTCATGGGATCACGGTCAAGCGCGAGCGCCAGGTGCCCGCGCAGGTCCGGACTGCTTGATGGATATGCGACATCGCCGTCGCAAATCCAACAGTTTCTCGGATCTCTTCAGCGGCGCTCGGCGCCGTTCGTGCGGAAACATCTACCTCTCGTGCACGTGCACGGAAATTGCCAAGAGGGCGCGACTGCGTCGGGTGGCGCAGCAAGGAGTCCTTACAACATGCCCCACGTCGGGTCGCGACCGCTTCGCTCCGTGATCGGTTCGTTCGCATTGCTTGCTGGTTTGACGGCATCGTCGAGCGCCTTAGCCGGTGACTTCGTCCTGTTCGAGAGCGGGCAGGTGCGGCCGCTCGCCACCTCGCACGACGGCAAATACCTCTACGCGGTCAACACCCCCGACAACCGCCTCGAGATCTTCAAGATCAAGAACAAGGGTCTCGATCACCTGCACTCGGTCGCGGTTGGGCTCGAGCCCGTTTCGGTGGCGGTACGTAACGACAACGAGGTCTGGGTCGTCAACCACCTGTCGGACAGCATCAGCGTCGTCGACGTCAAGAATCGCCCGCGTGTCGTTCGAACCCTCCTCGTCGGTGACGAGCCTCGCGACATCGTGTTCGCGGGGCCAGGCGGCGACCGCGCGTTCGTGACCGTCGCGCATCGCGGTCAGAACATCCCCTTCGATCCGCAGCTCAGCACGCCGGGCGTCGGGCGCGCCGACGTCTGGGTCTTCGACGCGGGAGACCTCGGCGACGATCTCAACGGCGGTCCCATCGCCATCATCAACCTGTTCACCGACACGCCGCGCGCGCTCGCCGTCAGCCCCGACGGCTCGACGGTGTATGCCGCTGGGTTCAACACCGGCAACAAGACCACCCTCGTGACGGAGTTCGTGGGGCCTCCGCTCCCGCCGCCGGTCACCGACGTGTTCGGCAACCCTCAGCCGCAGACGGGCCTCATCGTGAAGCACGACGGCACGCACTGGGTGGACG
>CALKVR010000867.1 GCA_938004815.1 uncultured Polyangiaceae bacterium
GGCGACAGGCGAGCGCGGGCAGCGCGGGCGCGAGCCTGGCGAGCTTCACCGCCGGGGTGATCGATCGCGCCGAGGCGGTGCAGCAGGCCAAGCGCTCCGCCGACGAGCGCCTCGCGCGGCTACGCGGCATCTTCGAGCAGGCGCCCGGCTTCACCAGCATCATGACCGGCCCCGACCACGTGTTCGAGCTGACCAACCCGGCGTACCGCAGGCTGATTGGGGGGCGCGACGTCATCGGCAAGCCCGTGCGCGAGGCCCTGCCCGACATCGCCGGCCAGGGCTTCTACGAGCTCCTCGACCGCGTCTACACGTCGGGCGAGTCATACGTCGGGCGGCGCGTCCCCGTCAGCCTGCAGGCCGGCCCGGATGCGCCCGTGGTTCAGAGCGTGCTCGACTTCGTCTACCAGCCCATCGTCGATCTGAAAGGCTCGATCATCGGCATCTTCGTGCAGGGCAACGACATGACCGCTCAGGCCCAAGCCGAAGAGGAGCGCGAGCGGCTCGCCGACGAACGTGCGCGGCTCCTCGCCGACGAAAAGGCGGCGCGCTTCGAGGCCGAGCGGGCGAACCGGCTGAAAGACGATTTTCTCGCGACCGTGAGCCACGAGCTGAGGACGCCCCTCACCGCCATCATCGGTTGGCTCGACCTCTACCACGCGGCCGAGCAGACACCAGACAGGCTGAAACGCGCGATCGACACCATCGAGCGCAACGCCCGCGCGTTGCGGCAGCTCGTCGACGACATCCTCGACGTGAGCCGGATCATGACCGGCAAAATGGACATCTCGGTCGAGACCGTGCCGGTGGCCACCGCGGTCGAGGCCGCGATCGAGGCGGTGCGCCCCGCCGCGATCGCCAAGAACATCCGCCTGCAGCCCACGCTCGACTCCAAGGCGCTCGTGATGGGTGACGCCCGCCGCGTGCAGCAGGTGGTGTGGAACCTGCTCTCCAACGCGGTCAAGTTCACCCCCAAAGGCGGGCGGGTCCAGGTCACGGTCGAGCGGCGCGAGTCCTCGGTCGCCATCGTCGTCGCCGACAACGGTCAGGGGCTGTCGCCCGAGTTCATCCCCCACGCGTTCGAACGCTTTCGCCAAGCCGACCCCGGCAGCGCGCGCCTCCACGGTGGCCTCGGGCTCGGCCTCGCGATCGTCAAAGAGTTCGTCGAGCTGCACGGCGGCACGGTGCGCGCCGAGAGCGACGGGCCGGGCAAGGGCTCGGTCTTCACCGTGCTGCTTCCCACCGCGCTGAGCCGGCAGTCACCGCTGCCGGGCAGCCAATCGGCCGCCATCGACGCACCGAAAGAGCTGGTGGGGCTGCGGGTCCTCGTCATCGAGGACGAAGAGGACACGCGCGAGCTATTGGCCGAAATCCTGCGCGACTTCGGCCTCGTCGTCCAGGCCGCGAGCTCGGTCGCCCGGGCGATCGAGGCCTTCGAAGCGTCGCCGCCCGACCTCGTGATCTCCGACATCGGGATGCCCGATCAGGACGGGTTCGCGTTCATTCGCTGGCTCCGCGCGCGGCCCGAGGCCGAGGGTGGTCGTGTCCCCGCCATCGCGCTCACCGCCTTCGCGAGGACCGAGGATCGCACCGCCGCCTTGCGTGCAGGCTTTCGCGCGCACGTCCCGAAGCCGCTCGACATCGGCGAGCTGATCGCGGTCGTGGCGTCGCTCGTGCCGGAGCGAGCCTCGCCCGACGCCCTCACTTCTTGACCGACGAGAACGACGTCGCCGCGGGTCGTGCGCTCGATGTCGGGGGCGCGAAGACCGCCTGTTGCGGGAACGCCATCTTCTGTCCCCAGGCGGGCCTCGGGTTCCTGTGCACGGGGGGCTTGGCCGGAGCGAGCGCGACCGAGACCGGTACGGGCTCCGGTCTCGGCGCGGCAGTCGCCTCCGGGCCCGGGGCCGGCGCGGTCGCAGCGCCAGTGAGCTCGACCACATCGACGCGAGGGCGAAACCAGTCGGCGTCCGGCTCCAGCATCTCCAGGGGGACGAGGGCGGTGTCGGCCCGCGCCGTCCGCTGGAACCCGCCGTCGGGGGTGATCGAATAGGCGGCCCCGGCCGAGAGCGCCATGGCCGCCACGCTCACGAAAGCCAGCTTGGTCGTTCGCATGCCACCCCATCGCAGGGCGGCAGGAGAGTGTGACCGCTGGCCGCCCTCAGGACATCACGACGACCGTCGCGACCGCCCCCGCCACCGCGGAGAGGACCGCGACGACGCACGCGATGGCCCGGCCGTCGCGAAAGGAGGGGACGACGTCGTCGTCTTCAGTGGCCAAAGGCTCGGGCGAACGGGCGTCGAGCGTGGTCGGTTCGTCGATGAACGCCGGCGCCGGCGCTTCGGACGGCAGCACGAGCAGCGTCTCTTCGTCATCGAAGCTCTCGGCGACCTCGATCTCCGGCTGCTCGTCGCGCGGCTCCTGCGTCCACGGTTGCGGCGTCGCCGGATCGGCGGCGACCGGGCGCGGGCCCCCCACATCGAACGAACGCAGGTAGGCGAGGAATTCGGGCGAGAGCTTCTGGTTGACGGTGTCGCGGGCGTGGACGTCCGCGAGCTCGCTGACGTGAGGCGCGATCGGCGCCGCGTTCGCGGGCGGCGGCAACGTGTCGCGCTCATGCACGTCGGTCACCACCGTGTCCTCGTCGTCGTCGCGCACCCGGGCATGCACCCCGGAACGCGTGGTCGGCGGGTCGGTCAGCGGAATCGAACGGCGAAAGGCTGCGCCCATGAATGCTCCAGCCAGCCCCTAGCACGAAGTGTGCGCACGATCGGAGACGGCGTGATCGCACCCGATTGCGACATTTCTGCCCATCCGGCCGCCCTAGCAGCAGGACGCGACCGCGGCCGGTGGACGCGGGGCCGTTCACTGTGCGCCCGGAGGGCGAGGCCTCAAAACGACGAGCCAGGCTGCTTCAAGAACTCGGTCTCTTCTGGCGTCGATGCGCGGCCGAGGATGGCGTTGCGGTGAGGAAAGCGGCCGAACCGCGCCACGATGTCACGGTGCCGCACGGCGTAGTCGAGCTGCCCGGGGTTCTCGCTCCGAAAGAGCTCCACGCACTGGTCCTGGTCGACGAGCTCTTCGCTGTGCATGAGCGGCATGTAGAGGAAGCTCCGCTCGTGCTTCGTGAGCTCCTGATCGAAGCCCTTCTCGAGCGCGGTCTTGGCGGCCGCGCGGGCTCGGGCGTCCGACGCGAACGCGCGCGGATCTCCGCGGAACATGTTCCGCGAGAACTGGTCGAGCACGATGACGTAGGCGAGCGCGCCACGCGCCGTACCGAGCCAGGCCTCGTGCTCGCCGCGCTCGATCGCGGCATGGAGAGCGCCGAAGCGGCGCGTGATCTCGGCGTCGAAGGCCGGGTCCTTTTTCCACCAGCGGGCCTCGTCCGCGAACCAGAACGTGAGCACGTCGTCCATCGAGCGGAGCTTATCCCGTTCGGTACGACGAAACAGCCGCTGCGCGCTCGAGCTCCGCGGCCAGGCTCGCCGCCCACTCCATCTCGGCTCGCACGCTCGCGATGCTGACGTCGCGCCGTTCGACGACGACGGCCGCCTCTTCGATCCTGAGCTCGACGTCGTCTGCGGCCCGCCGCGTGAGCTCGCTGCGGATCCAATCGCTTCGGAGGAAGATACCCTTCGCGCGGTCGGGCTCCTTCGCCTTGATCACGACCGCCTCGTCGAACGCGGCGTCGCCGACGACGACGTCTTGTGCGCCGAAGACGCTGGCAATGGCCGAGCCCACCCCCGCTGTCGCGAGCGTGAGCCCGAGGGGACGCAGGGACGCCTTCACGACCGCCTTCGGGTCCCTACGACGCTGAATGAACGCGGCCGCGCGAACCGGTCGCCTCGAGAGCGAGCCTTCGATCACACAGATCTCGTCCCAGATCGCCGGCATCATGTCGTTCGATGCCCAATAGGAGAAGCCGACCGAACGTGCAAACGCCTCCCAATCCGGGCGATGCCAGCGCGGGGCCATGTCGCGGAGGCTAGCGGCGACGCGTCGTTCAGTCGACCTCCAGCCGGCCGAGACGCAGCTCACCCCTCTTGCCGATCACGCGCGCGACCTGGCGCGCGACATCGTCGAAGGTCGCGTCGGCGGGGTCAGGGCCCGCCCAGCGCAGCTCGCTGACCGTCGGTGATCCGTTCTTGGGGATGGTCCAGAGCACGACCGACCTGGAAACGGGGTGGCGGGCCTCGTCGTCACCACGCGGCCGCTTCGACAGGAGCTGCGTCTGAACGCTGCGAGCGGCTCGGTCGAAGCCCGCGCACGGGATGTCGACGACCTCTCGCCTCTCGCTCGCCTCGTCGATCGGCGTGGCGATCTTCAGCGCGGCGCAGAGCTTTCTCACCTTGAACAGGATCACCCGCTCGCTGCCCTGCCCGCTTTTACCTCCGCTGACACCGAGCTCGAAGCGCTGCTCGGCGTCCTTCAGCTCGGGCTGCGGCGGGACACCGTGGAGCGCGGGGCACGCCACCACACGGCGGCGCGGCGCCGCGCAGCTCTTGTTGGGTGGGCATGGCGGCGGGTCTTCGCGACCGATGCACCCGCCGTCCTCTTCGCTACGAATGAGCTCTTCGTCAGGGTAGAGGCGCGGCAGACCGTCGGGCTCGGGAGTCGCGAGCGAGAACCAGAGGGCGCCGGTGGCGGGCTTGGTCGGCCTCTCGGTGAGCGTGACCGAAGCCAAGAGAGCGCCGAGGCAACCATCGAGCTTTCGAACGTCGCCGACGTCGTAGAGCTCGACCATCGAGAGCTTGCCATCGGTGCCGAACACGACCTTGGGTACGAGCACCCAGCCTGCCACCGGACCTGTGCTCCGCGCGGCGTCGGCGCACTTCTGCACCCCGGGCTCCAGCAACGTCGCGAGCTCGGTCGCGATCAACCGCGGCTCGGGGACGGGCAGCTCGACGTGCACGAGCTTCACGCGGACCGGCGGACCGGCCTTGGGCGGCGGCGACGCCGACGCCGACGCCGACGCCGACGCCGACGCCGGCGCACGAGCGCGCGGCGGCGCAGCACGCGGGCCCGATGGATCAAGTGTGGAGCCCGGCTGCGAGCTGGAGCACCCGAGCACGATCAGAGAGA
>CALKVR010000868.1 GCA_938004815.1 uncultured Polyangiaceae bacterium
GTCTGGGGCGGCCGCCCAGTCGACCCCGAGCCTCTCGAGCTCGCCGGCGACCTTGGCCAGCTCTTCTTTGCGCATCTTCTCGATGAGCTGGCGGCCCGCCTTGAGCTGGTCGCCGCGCGGCTTGCCGGCAGGGAGGACGGCCGCGAGCTCGCGACCAAACCGGATGGGGAAGTCGAGCTGGAACTCGTCGTCGGCGTCGCTCCCGAGCTCGCGCCAGAACTCGCGGTCGGCGCTCGTGAACTGATAGCGAACGGTCTCTTCGGGCTTGCTCGCGGGCGCGGCGTACTGGTTGTCGAGCGAGGCGAAGAGCTCTTTCTCCTTCACACCGTCTTTTTGCACGGTGAGGTCCATCTCCAGCTCGTCGACGGTCATCGGATCGAGGCCGATGTCGGGGGGGACGCCGACGCCCTGGATCGAGATGTCGCCAGGCGTCAGGTACTGCGCGATGGTCAGCTTGAGCGCCGCCTTCTCTGGCGTGACGTCGGGGAAGACGAGCTGCACGCTGCCTTTGCCGAAGCTCTGCTGCCCGACGATGAGCGCACGCTCTTGGTTCTTGAGCGCGCCCGCGAGGATCTCGCTCGCGCTGGCGCTCGAGCCGCTCTGGAGCACGACGATCGGATAGTTCGGCTCGGTGCCGGGCCCGACGGCGCGGCGCTCTTCGCGACCCTCGGACGAGCCGACGGTGGCCACGATCACGCCGTCCTCGAGGAACAGGTCGGCGACCTTCACCGACTGGTCGAGCAGCCCGCCGGGGTTGCCGCGCAGATCGAGGACGAGCCCCTTGATCGGCCCCTTCTTCTCGAACTCGTCGATGGCGGCTTCGACCTCGGTCGTCGTCGACGACTGGAAGTTCTTGATCTTCACGTACCCGACGCCGCCGTCGAGCGGCTTCGACTCGACCGACGCGACCTTGATCTGCTCGCGCTTGAGCGGGAAGGGCCGCGCGGTCGTCCAGCCGTCGTCGCCCTCGCGGATCACCCACACCGTCACGCTCGTGCCGGGGTCGCCCCGGAGGCGCCTGACGGCGTCGTCGAGCGGCATGTTGAGCGTCGACTCGTTGTCGATCTTCACGATGCGATCGAAGCGCTTCAAGCCGGCCTTGGCGGCGGGCGTGCCCGGCATCGGTCGCATGACGGTGAGCTGCTGGTCGCGGATCGAGATGACGATCCCCAGCCCGCCGAACGCGCCCGACGTCTGGACGTTCATCTCCTTGTAGGCGTCAGGAGAGAGAAAAACGGAGTGCGGGTCGAGCGTGTGCAGCATGCCGTTGCACGCCGCGTACTCGAGGTCGCGCAGATCCACGTCGGTGCCAGCCAGATTTTTCTGCAGGAACGCGAACACCTCACGAAGGCGCGCGGCGACGTCCCAGGGGCCCTGCACGTTGTCGACCCGGAACGTCCGCGACTCGTTCTCGACCTTGATGGTGATCTCGTTCGGGTTGTCCTGGTGGACGAGCACCTGCGCCACGTCGCGCTGAACGTAGTTGAGCGCCGAGAGCAGCATCTGCTTCGGCTTCACCCGGTCGGGGTCGACGTACTTTTTGCGGATGTACTTGAGGGTCTCGTTGACCGCCTCGAGCCGGGTGAGATCGTAGGGCGCGCGCGTCGGCTGCGAGGTCACCGCCAGCGCCGGCTCGAAGCCGCGCCACAGCCCGCCCGGGCCGAAGTTGGCGGCGAACAGGAGGGAGAGACCGAACGCGGCCAGGAAGAACAGGACCTGACCGACGCGCTCGAGGATCCGCATCAAGGCGGAGTATAGACGGCTCGGGCGCTCAGGCACGCCCCACCTGACGCGCGCGGACGCTGCTCGAGGGCCGGAGCGCCAGCCGAGCGGGCGGGCTCAGGTCGTCTTTTCGGTCGTCTCGGCCTTCGTACCGGCGACCGAGGACGCGCTGGTCGCCGCCTCGGGGAGCTTGGGAGCGTCTTCTTCGGCGCCGTCGCCCTCTTTGATGCCCTTCTTGAAATTCTTGATGCCCTCGCCGAGGCCCTTGCCGATGCTGGCGATTCGGGACCCGCCGAAGAACAAAAGGGCGATCCCCAGGAGGATCAGGATTTCAGTGACTCCAAAACGGCCCATGAGAACGCTCCTTCTGAGCTCGGTATCAAAGCTAGCACCCGCCCGGGGAGGAGGGCAATCGACCTTGGTGACCGCTCGCGGCGCTCGGGGTAAGCTCCGGCCTTCCCGCGGCCAGAGCCACGGGACCGTTTTTCAAACGGAGAGGGGCCTCGGAGCACCTCAGAGGTTACGGCAAGGTGGAGCGATGACGACTGACCGCGCGAAGACCCGAACCCGCAGCATGGCGACCCTCTTGGTTTCGGCGGCTTGCTTCGGCGCCGTGGCCCTGTCGAGCGGCGACGCGGTTGCGCAAGAGGCTGGCGCAGAAGAGGACACCGGCGCGGTCACCGGCACCGGCAAGGGCATCGTCGGTGGCGCGCTCCTCGGCGGCGAGATCGTGATGATCCCGATGGGCGCAGCGGGCCTGAAGCCCTGGTGGCCCTACCTCGTCTTCGGCGGTCTCGGCTCGGTCGGTGGTGCCGTGGGCGGCTGGGCCGTCGAGCAAGCCGATCC
>CALKVR010000869.1 GCA_938004815.1 uncultured Polyangiaceae bacterium
GCGACGGAGCTGCAGGCGCCGAACACCGCCGTCGGATCGGGCTTGTCGGCGCCGAAGGACGCGAGCGTCGACTTCAGCTGCGACTCGTACTGCGCGCATTTTTCGGTGGAGCCGCCGGTCGAGGCCTGATGCCAGATCGCCTTGAGCCTGTCCTTGGGCGTCGCGCTGGCCGACGCTGGACAGTACATGTTGCGGAGCGTCTCGATCATCTGCTCGGTGTTCGCGCCGTACAGCTTGGATGCCTGGATGCGCCGCGCCCCTGCCTCGCACTTGCCGGCGAGCATCTCGCACTGCGCGCGGTAGAGCGGCATGCTCCCGGTGTTCTTGTCGATCGCCTCGGCCTCGTCGAGCTTGGCGAGACACTTCTTGCCGTCGCGCGCTTGCAGCGCCGCGGATGCTTCACGAACTTTGTCGGACGCCGCGATCGTCTTCTTCAGTCCTGCGAGCGGGTCGTTCGGATCGAAGGTGGGCGCGGGCGACGCGCCCGCACCAGCTGCGTCGGCAGGGCCTGTCGCGGCCGGCGCGCTCGCGGGCCCCGAGCCGGACGCTTGGCCCGGCGCCCCCGCCGACGCTTCGGGAGCGCTGCTCGCAGCGGCGGCGCTTGCCGTGGCGGTCGCGTCCGACTTTGGCTCTGCCGTGGCGTCCGCCGCGATCGCGGCACCGGTCGGCGAGCTCGGTGGCGGCTGGAGCGCGGCTCGAGGATCGACCGCGTCGGGTGACCCGCGCAGCGCAGACGCGGTGGCGACGACGCCCGCGGCGAGCGCGATCGCGACGGCGGCCCACGCAGCCCGATTCGTAGGCGTCGCGGCGACCTTGCCGGCGCGGCTCGGCGGGTCGGCCCGCTTGCTGGCCGGCGCCGGCGCGAGCGCGGCCACGATCGCGTCGATGAACGCGTCCATCGTCTCGAACCGATCGGCGGCCTTGGGGCTCAGCGCGCGAGACAGCGCCGCCCACACCGCGTCGGATGGCGCTCCGCCGCCCCACACGCTCGCTCCCTTCTTCGCGAGGTCGGCGGCGGTGGCCCCCAGCGGCGCGCGGGCGCCGGAGATCGCCTCTACCATGCACGTCGCGAGGGCGAACTGATCGGCGGCCTGCCCGGCCTGGCCGGCCAGCTGTTCGGGCGCCATGTACGCCGGCGTGCCGGCCGGGGCGGCGCGCTCGTCGAGGGCGACCGCCAGGCCAAAATCGGCGATCCTGACGCGACCGTCATCTCCGAGGAGGATGTTCGACGGCTTGATGTCTCGGTGGGTGAGCCCGGCGGCGTGGATGGCCGCGAGGCCGCGCGCAGCTTGCAAGTACGCCTCCAGCCGATCGCGCCAGCCGCGCGCCCGATGCGGCCACCCGGCGTCCATCGTGACGCCCTCGATGTACTCGGCGGCCAGGTACACGGTGTCACCATCGACCCCGACGTCGAAGACGGTGAGCACGTTCGGGTGCGCGATCTTGGCGAGGGCGCGCGCCTCGGCCGCGAGGCGCTCGGTCAGCCCGGCCCGATCGTCTGCGCTCTTGTCGGGCCGCAGCAGCTTGAGCGCGACGCGCCGGCCGAGCGCGGGGTCGAACCCCTCGTAGACGACGCCCATGCCGCCCACCCCGATCTCTCGCACGATCTCGTAGCGGCCGAGGCGTGGCGCCCCCGAGGGCGGGCGCGTCCCCGGAGGCGCTGATGGCGGACGCGACGGCGCCACGCGCGCCGCGGGCGTGTCGGCGTCGGCGCCCATCACGCGCCCGACCTCGGCCACCGCGCGCCGGCAGGCCGGGCACGAGTCGAGGTGGTCTTCCAGGTGCGCCCGATCGTCCGCCTCGAGGCGCCCCTCGACCCATCCGCAGAGGGTCTCGGTGGCAGGGCAGACCGCGCCCGTGCTCACGGCGGCAGGCTCTCGCTCGAGGCCGGAAAGAGCCGCGAGATGCTGAGATCGAGGTTGCTCTCGACGAGCTGGAGGATGCTCGTGAGCTCGGCCGTGTCGACGCGCAGCGCGTTCGCGAGCTCGTTTCTCGTCGCGTCGATCAGCGCCTGGCGCGCGCGCGCCGCGCGTCGCGCGGCGGTCGCGCGGTGCACGCCGAGGCTCGCGGCGAGCTCGTCGCAGGTGAGACCGTCGCGCACCGTGAGGCGGAGGATCAAGCGATCGGCCGGCGAGAGCGCCTGGGTCGCCTCGGCGAAGGCGCGCCGGAACGCGGTTCGATAGTGCGACTTGAGGAAACCCAGCTCGACGTCCTGGGCGGCGGTCATGCCGCCGAACGACTCCGAGTCGCCGGGCTCGTCCGGGCGAACGCGCCGCTCGGCGTTCACGAACGCGCGCACCGCCGCCACGCGGAGCCAGTTCTCGAGAAAGCCTTGCCCGGTGTAGCTCGCGATGCGGGGGCGCTCGCCGGGGCCGGCGACGAAGAGCCGCTCGCGCAGGATCTGGCGGAGCTCGTCTTTCTTGTCGCTCGTGCGCGCGAACCGCGACACCGCCCGGTCGATGACCCGCGCGAACCGCTCCTCGAACGCGCGGATCGCGGCGCGGTCACCCTCGGCGCACGCGCACGCGAGATAGAAGTCGTCGGCGCGCAGCTTGGTCTTCGCCGACTCCGGGTCGGGGGCGGCCGCGAGCTGGCGCTCGAGGTGGCGCGTGAAGACGTCTTCGGCGAGGGCGAGATCGGGCCACGCCGCGCGACCCGCGGCCGCGAGAGCCTGGACCGAAGGTGCTGCGCCCATGGGGCGGGTAGTATAACGCCGTACCCCGAGAGGAGCACGGCAATACCCGTGGCGCGAAACCTCTCTCGCGGCATTTCGCCCCGAGCGCCCGCCGCGATACTCCTTTGCTTTCCCGCCAAAACGAGGGCACACATGTTGCCCCGAGCTGCCCCATGTCGCTCTCCCCGGTACGAGATACGGCGGCGCGAAACTCTCTCGCCTCCCGGACCATCCTCCTCGTCGAAGACGACGAGGACGGCGGCGCCATGATGAAGCTCGCGCTCGAGCGACAGGGCGCCTCCGTCTCGGTCGCCGACTCGGCAACCGCCGCGCGCGCGCTGCTGAGTCAGCGCGCGTTCGACGGCATCGTCTGCGACATCGGCCTCCCGGACGAGGACGGCCACACGTTCATGCGCGCGACCCGCGCGTCGTTCCCCGCGATCCCCGCGGTCGCGTTGACCGGGTTCTCGTCTGCCGAGGACGCGCGGCGCGCGATCGAAGCCGGCTTCGATCTGCACGTGGCCAAGCCCGTCGACCCGTTCGACCTCGCCTCCAAGCTCGCCACCCTGCTCGACAAGCATCGCGCCTGAGCGCAGGTGCGCAGCAAGAACGCCACAGGCCGTGCCGCTGAGCCACGGCCTGGTGCGTTCTGACGCGGCGATCACGCAAACATGACCCGGCACGATGGGTGCCAGAGGGGCCCCGAGATGAATGCAGAAATGATCGAACCGCCCCCGCGTCGCCAGGTCGCAGAGGGGCTCCGCGTCCTCGTGGTCGAAGACGACCCCGACGCGCTCGCGCTCTACACCGCCGCGCTCGAGCGCGCCGGCGCCGTGGTCTTCGCTGCATCGTGCGCCGCCGAAGCGCTCGAGACGCTCGAGCGCGAGAGCGTGCACGTCCTCGTGAGCGACGTGGGCTTGCCCGACATGGACGGCAACGCCCTGCTGCGCGCCATCCGCGAAAAGGACTCGCCGCAGTCCGGCGTCGCCGCCGTCGCAGTGACGGGCGCCCGCAACGACGACCTCGTCGACGAGGCGAACCGCGCCGGCTTTCACGTCTACGCCGCGAAGCCGATCGCGACCACCGACCTCGTCGGCATCGTCGTGGCCCTCGGGCGGGTGTCGCTCGAAGACGAGCGCGAGCTCGAGGGTACACGGGAGTAGCTGCCTCACGCGCTCGGCGTCAACGCACGCAGAGCGTCGCCGTGCCCCACGCGGTGCCGCTCAGCTCGCGGACCTCGATCGCGTACGAGCCGGCGACCGAGGCGATGAACTCGATCGGCGGGCTGCTCTGCGGCAGCCCGGTGGGGAGCTCTCGCAAGATGCGATCGATGATGACGGCGCCGTTGGGCCCACGGAGCTTCAGGGCGTAGGGCGGCGAGGTGTCCTCGTCGGCGTGAAAGCACAGCGCCAAGCGCTCGCCGGCGCTGACGCTGTCGAACGAGAACATGCTGCGGCGGCTCGGGGGTGCGTCCGCGCGCGAGCAAAAGACCTCTATCGAGCCGTGGGTCTCGAGCGGACCAGCCATCCTCGGCCTAAGGCTCAAATACTCACGGCGCTCGTGTCAACGCCGTCGAGCGAAAAGCGCGTTATCCTGGCTCGATGGCATCGTCTCGGGCTTCCTTTCTGCTGGCCGGCATCGTCGCGATGGGCTGCGCCCAGCCGAACGGGCAGACCTGCGAGCTGAACAGCGACTGTCTCCAGGGCACGTGCATCGACGGCGAGTGCGTCCGCGAGTGCGCCGACTCGGAGCTCGACTGCCCCATCGGCTATGTGTGCACCTCGCTCGGCCGCTGCGAGTACGCCGGGTCGCCCGGTTCGGGCGGCGGCGCGTCGAGCTCGGCGGGGACGGGCGCGGGTGGCGGGGGCGGCGCGCAGTCCTCCTCGGCCAGCGCATCGACGACGGGCTCGTCGTCGAGCTCGGGCATGCAGATGGGCCTCGCCGAGCTGACGCTGTGCCCGGACGACGCAGCCTGCGACGGCGGAATGTGCCGCGAGATGCTGCCGGGCGGCGAGAGCCGGTGCACGAAGCCCTGCTCGTCTCACGCCCAGTGCCCGGCCGGCCTCCGCTGCGAAGAGAACGGCGGTGAAAACTACTGCGCGCGGAGCGACGTCGGCCGCGCGTGCACGACCGCCCAGCAGTGCAACTTCGCGTGCCTCACCCCGCTGAACTACTGCACGTCGACCTGCTCGACGGGCGCCGACTGCCCGAACGGCTTCGGCTGCATGTCGGTGAGCAACACGAAGGTCTGCGTCGAGGTCGCGGCCGACTGTGCCGTCGACGCCTCGCAGTGCCCCGCCGTCTGCGACAACTCCCCCAACCTCATCGTCTCGAGCTGCACGATGACGTGCGGCGCCGCGTCCGACTGCCCGCAACGGGCGGCGGGGCTCCCGGGGTGGACGTGCGACGGCTACTGCCGGCGGCCCGGCGACGTGTACGGCCCGCTGCCCGGCGGTTACGCGCCGGCGCAGTGGGCGTGCAACGCGCAGAGCCAACCCGTGAACGTCTGCGGGGACGGCCTGCACATCGATTTCAGCTCGTTCACGCAGCCGAGCCCGCCTTCGGTCAACTGCGCGTCGCCCACCACCACCGACGGGCTCCCGGGCGACGCGTGCCTCGACAGCTGCCGCTTGCAGGGCGGCTGCCCGCATGGTTTCGGCTGCGCCGGCCTCGCCGAGATCGGGGCCCAGCGCATCGGGCTCTGCATGCCGGCGGGCGGCGGCGAGGTCGGCACGAGCTGCAGCATGAACGGCCAGTGCGTCTTCGGCTTCTGCGACGAGGGGACATGCAGCCGCGACTGCTCCAAGGACGACGTGTGCCCGACCGGCAGCCAGTGCGTCGCCGCGGGCGGCCCCAACATCGAGGGCTCGGCGTTCAAGACGTGCCAGTGACGTCTGAGGCCCAAGACCTGGCCGTCCGGCTCCCCAAGTATTTAGATAGCGTTCACTCTCTATCTAAGTTAGGGTCTCCGTCATGAGCTTCGACGCCGTGATCGAGGGTGGGCTGCACTTCGACGGAACCGGCGCGCCCCCGCGGGTGCGGAACCTCGGCATCCGGGCGGGCAGGGTCGCGGCCGCGTCCGAAGAGCCGCTCCACACGTCGGGCTGCCCGCGGGTCGTGGACGCGCGCGGCAAGTGGGTCGTGCCCGGCTTCCTCGATCTGCACACGCACTACGACGCCGAGCTGATCGCCGCCCCTGCTCTCGGGGAGTCGATCCGTCATGGCGTCACGACGGTCACGGTCGGCTCGTGCTCGATCAGCGCCGTCGTCTCCGACGCGGAGGACGCGTCGGACATGTTCACGCGGGTAGAGGCCATTCCTCGCGGCTACGTGCTCCCGTTGCTGCGCGAGAAGAAGGCGTGGCGAACGCCGCGAGAGTACGCCGCTTTCCTCGGCCAGCACCCGATGGGGCCGAACGTCACGTCGTTCCTCGGCCACTCCGATCTGCGCGCGAGCGTGATGGGGCTCGAGCGCGCGCTCGACGCCTCGGTCCGTCCGACCGAGGCCGAGCTCGCACAGATGGAGCGCACGCTGACAGAGGCGCTCGACTGCGGCTTCCTGGGCCTGTCGACGATGACGAACCCGTGGGACAAGCTCGACGGCGATCGCTTCCGCTCGCGGGCGTTGCCCTCGACGTATGCCTCGCGGCGTGAGTATCGGCGCCTCCACCGTGTCCTCCGCGAGCACGGGCGTATCCTGCAGAGCGCGCCCAACATCACGACGAAGATCAACGCGGCGATGTTCCTCCTCGAGAGCGTCCCGCGGCTCGGGCAGCGAGCGCTCAAGACCACGCTCATCACCCTCGCCGACGCGAAGTCGAGCCCTGGCCTGCACCGGGTCCTCGGGGCCCTCGCGCGCTTCGCCAACCGGGTGCTCGGCGCCGACTTCCGCTGGCAGACGCTGCCGGCCCCCTTCGAGGTGTACGCCGACGGCATCGACCTCGTCGTGTTCGAGGAGTTCGGGGCGGGCGAGGCGGCCCTGCACCTCGCCGACGAGGTCGAGCGCAACCACCTCTTGAAAGACGAGGCCTACCGGCGCCGCTTCCGCAAAGACTACGAGAAGACGTTCTCGCCGCGCGTCTGGCAGCGCGACTTCCACGACGCCTTCATCGTCGACTGCCCGGACCGCTCGGTCGTCGGCCGCAGCATCGGGGCGGTCGCCGACGAGCGCGGCCTCCACCCCGTCGACGCGTTCCTCGATCTGGTGGTCGAGCACGGCAAGCTCCTTCGCTGGCGCACCACCATCGCGAACCACCGCCCGGCCGAGATCGCCAACATGATCCGCGAGCCCGGGACGCTCATCGGCTTCGCCGACTCGGGCGCGCACATCCGCAACATGGCGTTTTACAGCTTCCCGCTCCGCATGCTGAAGCTCGTGCGCGACGCCGAGATCGCCGGTCGACCCATCATGCCGATCGAGCGAGCGGTGTGGCGGCTCACCGGCGAGATCGGCGATTGGCTCGGGGTCGACGCGGGCCACCTGCGCGCAGGCGATCGCGCGGACTTGTCGGTGATCGATCCGACCGCGCTCGACGCGCGGCTCGACGCGTACCACGAGGCGCCGATGGACGGCTTCGATGGGCTCGTTCGGATGGTCAATCGCTCCGACGGCACGGTGCAGTGCGTCTTCGTGAACGGCCAGCTCGCGTTCGAAGGGGGCCGGTATGCTTCGTCGCTCGGGCGCGCGCGCGGCTTCGGGCAGTTCCTGCCGGCCGGCGGCGCGCCAGCCGTGCCTGCGTCGGCGCAGGCACCGCGCGCCTCGGAGCACGCGGGAGCGCGCGCGGCGTGAGCGCGGCCGCGACCGCAGGCGCTCCTGCGCGACCGCCGGCGCGGCGCACGCAGACCGAGCGCCGCGAGGGCACCATTCGCAAGCTCCTCGACGCGGCGACGACCGCCCTCATCGAGGTCGGCTACGCCGGCACCACGGTCCAGGCGGTCTGTACGCGAGCAGGCGTGTCTCAGGGCGCGCTCTTCCGCCATTTCCCGAGCCGCGAGGCGCTCCTCGTCGCCGTCTGTCGCGATCTCGGCGGGCGCGTGCTCGAGAGCTATCGGCACCGCTTTCGCGCCGCCCGCGGCGGCGACCCGCTCGTGGTCGCGATGCAGCTCCTCCGCCAGCAATGTCGTTCGCGCGAGAACCAAGCCTTTTACGAGCTCGCCCTCGCCGCGCGGACCAACCCCGAGCTCGAACGGGCGCTGCGGCCGGTGGCGCAGCAGTACTACGACGACATCGAGCGGCTCGCGCGTGAGCTCTTGCCCGAGCTCGCGAGCGCCCTCGGGCCGACGTTTCGCGTGCTGGTCGACACCATCGTCTGCGTCTTCGACGGCGAGGCGATGCGGCGCATCCTCTTCGAGGACGCAGAGATGGACGAAGCGCGCGTGGGCGCGCTGCGTGCGGCGCTCGGCGCGCTCGTCGGTCGCGAAGAGGGCTCGGCGGCGAGCGCGACGCCTACGAAGCGGCGCCGCCGATGATCACTGACGAAGAAACGCGGCGACGAAGCACGCGAGGATCACGACGAGCGCGAAGCCGGCGATCACGAGCTGGCGGCGCGACTGTAGATCCATCGCGCGGCGGCTCCGCGCGATCTCGCCGTCGGACGCGCGCTCGATCGTCATGGGACCGTCGAAGGGCAGATCGATCGCCATCGGCGGCGCGTGATCGGCGAGCAGCTCGGGCGGCGGCAAGAACGCCGGGAGCGAGTGGAACGAGTCGCGGTACTTGAGCCCGAAGCTCGGGTTCAAGGGCGCGGGCGGGCGCACGAGGGGCCAGTCTTGCGCGGTCGAGATGACGGAGCGGAAGTTGATCGGGGAGGGCTTGGGCGAGTCGTCGATGACCGCTGACGGTTCTGTCAGTGCCGGAGCCGCGCTCGGCGCCGACGGCGCGGGGATGGGCGGCGCCGGCGGCAGGATCTGACCCGGCGGACGCACCGCGCGCGGCTTGACCGCCGCCTTGCGGCTCGAGGGCGGCGGCAACGGAATGACCTTCGCGTCGCCGCTGGGAAGCGACGCGGCCGGCGCCGACGCGACCGGGGGCGCGGACGCGGGCGCCGGGGCGGGCTCGGCAGGAGCCGGCGGCACCAGTGCCGGTCGCGACACCGCCGGCTGCGAGGCGGCGGGAGGGCGCGACGCGGGCCGGGGCACCCGGGCCGGCGGGCTGACCAGGCGGATGCCCGACTTCGGCGACTCCGAGTCGTGCCGCGGCGGCGCCTCGGGCTCTGCGGCGGTGGGCGCGATTCCTTTCCACGTCGTCATGCGGATCATGTGGCCTCGAGGCGAATCGCCCCTATGCAAGCCGAGGTCCCACGCCCCGATGGCCGACTTGGCTGCAGTGGGGTCGGACGTTTCCTCCCCAGTTGGGTGAAATCGCGCAAATATCGGCCGAAAACCGCCGTGGTGGGTGGAAAGGCGATCCAGGCGGCGAGGGGTGGCTAGCCCGTCCTTGGGGTCGCTCGACAGGCCGTGAGCCTGGTATACAGAGCCACGTGAACCGGAAATTCGTGCTGCTTTTCCTCCTCGCGGGGCTGCTCGCCTGTGGCGGTGCCCCCTCCCCCGTCGATCAGCTCGCCGCGTCCCAGGCCGCCGTCCGCGCCGCCGAAGAGGCCGGTGGCGACAAGGACCCCGAGGCGTTGCTCTATCTGAAGCTCGCTCGGGAGAGCCTCGACAAGGCCAAGGCGCTCATGGAGGCCAAGGACAACGAGCCGGCCGCGCGCTTGCTGAAAAAGGCCGAGGCCGACGCCGACCTGGCGCGCGGGCTCGCGCGCAAGCTCACCGCCGAGGCCGAGGCCGAAGAGGCGAAGCAGGTCCTCGCCAAGATCAAACCGGCGACGAACTGAGCCAGGAGAACCACGACCATGCGACTCACGTCTCTCGCCGTCTTCAAGGCCTTCGTCTTCGTCGCCGCCGCCAGCGCCGCTTGCGGCCCGCCCCCCGCCCCCAAGGAGCTCGTCGAGGCGCGGGAGAGCTACGCGCGCGCCGAGGGCGGCATGGCGCCCAAGCTCGCGCCCGCCGCCCTCGACACCGCCAAGCAGGCGCTCCAGCGCGCCGAGCGCGAGTTCCGCGACGAAGAGGACACAGCGGACTCGCGCGCGCTCGCGTACATCGCCGACCGCCGCGCGCGCCTCGCCGAGGCCCAGGCCGCGTACGTGGCCGCCGAGAACGCCAAGGCCGAAGCCGAAAAGGCGTTCAAAGAGAAGAGCACCGCAGAGCTCGACGCCGCACGCGAGGCGATCCGCAAGGAGCGCGAGTCGCTCGACGCCGAGCGCAAGGCCCGCGAAGCCGCCGAGAAGGGCCGGACCGAGGCCGAGAAGGCCAAGTCCGAGCTCGAGAAAAAGTACCTCGCCGCGCTCGCGAGCCTCAAAGAGATGGCGACCATCGCGGAGGAGAAGCGCGGTGTCGTCATCACGCTGAGCGGCGCCGTGCTCTTTGCCTCGGGCAAGAGCGAGCTGCTCCCCATCGCCAAAGAGAAGCTGAACGAGGTGGCCAAGGTCCTCAAGGACCAGGGCAACCCTCCCCTCTTGATCGAGGGCCACACCGACTCGACCGGCTCGGCGGCCGACAACCGCAAGCTCGCGCTCGCTCGAGCCGACTCGGTGAAGTCGCAGCTCGTCAGCCAGGGCTACCCGGGCGACAAGATCAAGACGGCGGGCCTCGGCCCCGATCGCCCCGTCGCCGACAACGGCTCGGCCGAGGGTCGCGCCAACAACCGGCGCGTCGAGATCATCGTCAACCCCAAGTGATCGGCGCGCGGGTCAGGGCAAGACCTCGGCCCGGCCCACGTCGAACATCGGCAGCGAGCCCTCGACCAGACATTGGGCGTTGGGCTCGCAGTGGACCGTGCGCGGCTGGCCCCAGAGGCGCACGCGCTTCTTCTCGAACTTGCCGTTCAGGCTGGCGAGCGACCAGCCGAGATCGTCTGCCGTCACGAGGTGCCCCGCGATCGCGTAGAGCCCCTTCGACCGCGCCAGCTCGCCCTCGATCGGGACGGCCGGCGCGACGACCTCGACGCGATCGATGCGCCGGACCCGAAACCACGTGCCCGCGCGGCTCTGGACCGCGAGCCCGCCCGACGCCGGCGGCTCATCGCTGCCCTCGCGCACGAGATCCGCAGTGAGACGCAGCTTTGCCCCGAGCACCCAGTCCGACCCCGCGCCCGCCGGACGCTGCGGCGCCACCGCGTCGGTCAACGCTGCGTGATCGATCGTCACGCCTCGGACGTCGAAGCCACCCTTGGTCGGGCGCACCATGCCCGTGAGTTCGACGAGCCCCGGCGAAAGCGGCGCGCCGTCCTCGATGACGCGGGCCGCAGAAGCGCTCGCCACGGGTGCCGCGGTCGCGGGGGCCGCCGCGGTCGTCTGCGGCGCCGCCGTCACGTCCACCTCGGCGGTCGGCTGATCGTGCGGCTTCGTACAACCCCAGAGCACCCACAAGAATGCGAGCTTCGCTGCGCGCCCCGCCGCGCGCGTGCCCCCTGGGCGGTCGACTGATCGCATGTCGCTCCTCCCCTTCCTTGTATCAAACGGGTTGCGGGCTGGCCTCGCCACGAACGATCATGCCGGGTCCATGCGCTCCTCGTGGATCCTGATCGTCAGTCTCTCCCTCGTGGCCTGCAAGTCGTCGTCGTCGCGGCGCCCCGGCTACTGGGGGCCCAACCACGGTCAGTTCGTCCAACAGCAGCCGCGGCAAGCGCCCCCGGCCTACCAGATGCCGTTCGCCGTCCCCGCCGGCCAAGGCAGCGCCACCGCGCCCGCGGCATCGGCCACGCCGCCCCCGGCACAGGCGCAAGCGATCCCCGAGGCCGACAAGTGCACCGCCGCCGGCGGGGTGGTCGCCGACTGCACGACCGCGCTCGAGAAGCTCGGCCAGAGCCCGACCGCGAGCGGCGCCCAGACGCTCGCCGTCTACAAGAAGGGCTGCGAGCTCAAGGGCAAGCTGCTCGGCTGTGGCGCGTTCAAGTCGACGGCGGTCGATCAAGAGAAAGACAAGCCCACCCTCGAGCTCCTCACCCTCTGCGACGCCGGCCGGTGGGAGGCCTGCGAGGACGTGAAGACGAAGAGCGCGCCGCTCCAGGCGTGGCTCTCGACCCTGAAAGCGAACGGCTGCAAGAAGGGCGAGACCGCGCTCTGCAAGAACTACCGCGAGTGCAAGGCGCCGACGCAGTGGGGCTGCGTGGGCGCCGACCAGAAGCTCTGCGGTTGCCTCCCCAAGTGCGCCGGAACGATCACCGGCACACCCAAGGGTCGCACGTGGCCCGACGGCTCGAGCCGCGGGGCGTTCACCTGCTCGGCGTCGAACTGATCGGCGCGACGGTCGAGCCGACGCTCACGTCATTTCGTTCATCGGGCGCAGGATCACGTTCACGACGCGCGTGCGCCCGCGCGGCGTGACCGCGAGGAGGATCGCGTCCGCCACGTCTTCAGCGGTCGAGAAGCCGCTCATGTTGGGCCCGCCGTGGGTGCGGCCGTCGCCGATCGCAAAGTGCGTCTCGACCCCGCCCGGGCAAACGAGCGAGACCTTGATGTTCTCTTGGTAAAACTCGCGATCGAGCGACTGCGCGAGGGCGACCTGCGCGAACTTCGACATGCAGTAGATCCCCTCGCTCGGGTAGCCCTGCAGGCCCGCGACGCTCGAGACCATCACGATCTGCCCGCCGCCCTGCTTCAGCATGTGGGGGATCGCCTCTTTCGAGAACATCCACGTCGACTTGGCGTTGGTCGCCATGATGCGGTCGTAGTCGGCCTCGCTCCAGTCGAGGAACGGCCGGTAGCCGCCGATGCCGACGTTGTTGATCAGGATGTCGAGCCGGCCGTACGTGTCGACCGCGGCTTTCACGCACGCGGCGACGTCCGACGCTTTGGTCGCGTCGCAGACGACCGCCTTGGCCTTGCCGCCCGCGGCCTCGATCGACTTCACCAGCGCGTCGAGCTCGGCCTGGTTGCGCGCGGCGGCGACGATTGTCGCGCCCTCCTTCGCGAGGAGCAGGCTGGTTGCGTGACCGATGCCGCGGCTCGCGCCGGTGACGAGCGCGACTTTGTTGGCGAGGCGCATGATGATCTCCTTCGGTGGGGCGGGCGAGGATAGCCCGCGTCGGTGCCCGCGCGCGAGGCGGCTTCAGGCCGCGGCGAGGAACGCGAGGATCTCGCGAGCGAACACGTCGCCGTGGGTGAACGGCCCGAGGTGCCCGGCGCCCTCGAGGACCACGAGCCTCGCGCGCGGGAGCGCGCCGGCAAGGATCTCGACGGTCGCCTTGGCCGCGACCGGCGACTCGGCCCCGTGCACGATGAGCGTCGGCGCCGAGATCTTCGCGTAGTCGGTGTGCGCCGTGCGATCGAAGAGGTTCGAGCGAACCTCGAGGAACGCTTTGCGCCCGACGGCCATGAGCGCGGCGCGCGCGGGCTGGGTCATCGCGTCGAACGCGCCCGCGCCGTTCCAGTAGCCGACGAAGCGGCGCAGCCACGCCTCGCCGCCCCCGCCCGCGAGGTCTTCCATCAGACCGTCGGCGTTGACGCGCGCCAGATCGGCGAGCCCCGCTTCGTGCTCGGCAGAGTGGAGAACGCCGAACGCCACCGGCTCGTAGAGCGCGAGGCTCCGCACGAGGTCGGGCCGTGCGAGCGCCGCTTGCAGAGAGAGGAGCCCGCCGTACGAGTGGCCGATCACGTGACACGGCGCGCCCTGCACCTCGAGCGCGGCGATCACCACGTCGCGGTCGCTCCGGAAATGGAACGTGTCGCCCCCGGCCCACGCGTCGGTCTCGCCGTAGCCGAGCAGGTCGACCGTCACCGCGCGGCGCGCTTCCGCGAGCTGCACCGCGAGGGGCGACCAGTACCGCGACGAGAGCCCCGTTCCGTGTACGAGCAGGACCGGGTCGCCGGCTCCGCGTGACCGGAGACCGATCGAGACGCCGTTGGCGGTGAGCTTCGTCGCGCTGGGCTTCAACGACCGAACGCGTAGCGCTTGTCCGCGCACAGCGCCACCTGGAACGGTTCGTGCTCTGCTAGCCGCCATGACCATGCCTCGGATCGCAACCTGTCTCTCTCTCGTGCTCGTCTTCGCTTCGACCGGCTGCAAGCTCTACGAGACCGACAAGGCCAACAAGAAGGTCGGCGAGTCGAACGAGCTCTTCGAAGAGGCGGGAGATCTCACGAAGAAGGGCGACGAGATCAAGTCGGAGGCGGTCGGCGAGCGCGACGCCGACAAGCGCAAGGCGGGCGGCAAGAAGTGCGAGAAGAAGTACGGCGAGGCGATGGAGAAGCTCGAAGAAGCCGAGAAGCTCCTGAAAGAAGCCTCGAAGCAACATCTCGAAAGAGTTCTCCGACTACCTCGGCAAGAAGGCGAAGCAGCTCGGCAAGGTCGGCGAGGGCATCGATGGGCACGCCCAGATGTGCGTCGAGCTCGCCAAGGACGCGCCCGACGGCCCGACCGTCGAGAAGCTCGTGAAAGAGGCGAAGGCCGCGATGAAAGAGGCCGAGGAGCTCTCGGACGAGGCGGAGGAGATCCGCGACGAGAACCCGGAGAAGTTCAAAGACTGAGCGCGCGCGCTGAGCAAGAGCCTGCGCTGCGCACCGCCTTGCTTAGGCAGGTCTTGAGCTGGTACCGAAGGTGGGAGTCGAACCCACAAACCCTTTCGGATAGCGGATTTTGAATCCGCCGCGTTTGCCATTCCGCCACTTCGGCTCGAGACGGCCGGACCCTATCAGACGACGAGAGAGCGCGCGAGGGCTGACGCGGGCGCGAGCAGCGACGGCGTCAGGGGGGCACGCCGGGGTCGGTCCGCTTGATCTCGCGCGCGCCGCCGCCGAGCACGGGCTTCTGGTGAAACCAGCGCCAGGAGTCGGCGTCGTAGTCCCACGACGCGACCTTCATGGCGCCGTCGTGGATCTCGACGACGTTGAACGTGTGCCAGCCGTGCTTGGGCGAGCCCGCGCGGTACACGTCGACGTCGTTCCAGGTGTAGAGGCCGGTCGCGTGGTAGTGCCCGTGAAAGATCGCGAGCACGTCGCGCCCGCGGAGGACGTCGGCGAGCGCGTCGCGGTACGGCCCATCGCCGAACCACTGCCCCCGCGAGTACGCGCCGAGGAGCGGGAAGTGGAAGAAGAGGACGATGCCCGAGCCCTTGGGCGCGCCGTCGAGGTCGCGCCGAAGCCACGCGAGGTCGGTATCGTCGGGTGCTTCGCCGAGCGACACGACGTGTACCTTGCCCCAGTCGAACGCGTAGACGGTGCTCCCGTGCCGCTCGAAGATCTGGTTTCGCACATGAAAGCCCGCGTGCTTGTCGTGGTTGCCGATCGTCTCGAACACCGGCACGTCGAAAGCGCCCTCGCCGCCGGCGAGCCCGAACGCCGACGCGAACGCGCTCCACTCCTCGGGCTTGCCGTCCTCGGTGAGGTCGCCGGCGACGAGCACACCGCAGAGCTCGTCCACCGATCCGCCCAGAGGCTCCGGCCACGCGCGCCCGGGCATCGCCTTCATCGCGTCGATGGCCTCGACGTTCCGCGCCTCGATCTCGCGCGACGCGCCGAAGTGGGTGTCGGCGGTGACGACGAAGGTCACTCGGTCGCGATCCCGACAGCGATCGGCGCGCGAGCGCTGCGCGGGCGACGGGCTCGCGGCGGCATGCGGCGCGCTGGCTGACGCCGCTTCCGAACGCGACGGGGGGGCAGGTCGGTCGCACGCGACCCCGCCGAGGAGGAGAGCGAGCGACAGGCACAGCAGCGGCTGCGCTGGCACACTCGACACTCGATGGCACACACCTTGGCTCATAGCATTGGATTCGCAGTGAATTATGGTGAGCTCACGCAGGCACACACCGTGCAAAAGGCTGGGCCACTATGAATCGTCTCCTGCCTCTCTTCGGGTTGTTCGCTTGCCTTACCATCGGCGCCGCCGCCTGCAACGGAACCGTCATGAGCGACGGCTTCCCTGATGACGACGGGGCGCCCGACGACGACGGTCAAGGCGGGAGCGGCGCAGCCGGTGGCGCGGGCGGCGCGGGCGGCGCGCCCAGCGTGAGCTCGTCGAGCACGGGCATGAACCCGCCGCCTCCGAGCCCCGCGATCAGCATGCTCTACAGCGAGCTCGAGGATCAGTCGAGCACGAGCAGCAGCGGCCCCGCGACCGGCAGCACCGGCAACACCAGCGGCGGCGGGACGACGGTGGCGACCGTCTCGTCGGGCAGCACGATCGATCCCGACACGCTCGTCATCTTTCTCGGCAGCGAGCTCCAGTCTTGTGAGGATCCGCACGCGTCCGACTGCAACACGCCGTCGTGGCGCGTCTTCATCCACCTCCCCACCACCCACCAAGCCGTCGGCACGTACTCGCTCGACGGGCTCGCCAACTTTTCCGAGACCATCTCTTGCGGCAGCGGCGGCGGCGGCACGTACTGGGAGGGGACGATCCAAGTGACCGCGATCGACCAAGACGAGATCTCGTTCACCCTCGCGGGCACGAACCCGTTCTTCGACTTTCAGGGCAGCGCCGACGGCGAATACACCGCGCCGCGCTGCTTCTGATCGGGTGGTCGCCCGGCGCTCTCAGCTAGGCAGCGTCAACTTCATGCGCTTGCCGGCGAGGCGCGCCGCGCGGCGCACGCGATCGGCCATCTCGTCGTCGAGCTGACCGAGGAGCCACTGCTGATCGTCGAGCATGGCGCCGTGGCCCTCGACGACGTCGGCCACGCGATCGGCGGCGACACGGATGGCGACGCCGTCGTCGTCGATGACCAAGAGGTAGTCGAACGGCGGCGTCAGCGTCTCTTCCATCGGGTGCCAGCGGGTGTAGAGCGCGACCTCGCCGTCCGGAGTCCGGATGCGGTGCTGAGCCGGGAACTTGGTCGGCTCTTTCAGCCGCTGCATCGCGCCGACGATGCTCGAGAGGCGCTCGTAGGGGTCGTCACCGTCGCGGTCGACCAGCGCCTGCACGCGCGCCGCCGTCTTGGGGCCCAGGTAGTACGGCCGCCGGTAGCCCTCGATCAGGACGGCGTCGCGCGGCGCAGCCGCCCGCGCGCGCGCGAACGCGCCCGAGCAGTGCTCGAGGAACTGAGGGAGGATCTGCTGGACCATGACGACGTCGAAGCGTTCGATCGAGATCTCCTGCCCGGATATCGATATCGACCCCTCGAGCATCTCGGCCGTCTGACGCGCGAGCAGGTGGGCGAGCGTCTCTCCCGGATGAGCGAACGCCGGCGCCGCGACGGTGTGCAGGCCGGCCTCGCGCGCGAGCCGGACGCCCGTCACCGATATGTCCTCGTGGAAGACGACCAGCTCGTCGACGTCGGTGCGGCGCGCGACGACGTAGCCCTCTGGCGCAGTCGACAAGATCGCTTCCCACGACCGGTCGGCGCCGCTCTGGATGACGAAGCGCAGCCTCAAGCCGGGTATCATACGCTCCATGCGGCTCGTCGACGATCCGACGCTCGAGCACCTCCGCTCCGTCCTCGTGGCAGACGACGACGACGTGCCGTCGGCGGGCCCCAAGACGACGGCGGCGGCCGTGCCCGCCTTCGGCCCGTTCGGCGGCGGCCGGTTTCAGGTCACCGCGACGCTCGGCGACGGGGGGATGGGCTCCGTCTACGTGGGGGTCGATCGCACCACCGATCGTGAAGTTGCGATCAAGCTGATCCACGTGGGCGACGACGAACAAGATCGCCGCTTCGACCGCGAGGTGCAGATTCTGTCGCGTGTGTCCCACCCCAACATCGTGTCGTACGTGGCCCACGGCGAGGAGAGCGGGGGCTCGCGCTACCTCGTCACCGAGGTCCTCGGCGGCGGCGCCCTCTCCAAGCGCCTCGACGACGGGCCGCTCGATCTGCCGGCGCTCGCGCGCGTCGGCGCGGCGGTGGCGCGCGCGCTCGCCTACTTGCACGAGCACCACATCATCCACCGCGACGTCAAGCCGGCGAACATCGTCATCGGCGCCCGCGACACCATCAAGCTCATCGACTTCGGGATCGCGCTCGGCGGCGAGGCCGCCCCGCTCACGCTGCCCGGATACGCCGTCGGCACGCCGGGGTACGCCGCGCCCGAGCAGGTTCGCGGCGGGGTCGTCGGCCCGCCCGCAGACGTCTACGGCCTCGGCGCGACGTTGGCCGAGGCGGCGACGGGCCGCGCGCCCGACGGCCCGCAAGGCGTCTCGACGCTCCTCGAGCTCATCGCCGGGAGCGACGCGCCCCCCGAGCCCGACCGACACGAGTCGATACCCTTTGCCGTCGCCGCGCTGCTCACATCGATGACCGCAGCCGAACCGCGCCACCGCCCCGAGGCCCATCTCGTCGCCGAGCGGTTCGAGCGGATCGCCAGCGAGCTCGATCATGCGGACGCCGCGGCGAACCGAGGGCGCGAGCGCGCACGCAGCACCCGCCGCGACGCCGACTCCTTTTCCGCCACCCTGGGCGAGTCCACGCTGGGCTCGACGACGCTGCCCGAGACCCCGCGCGCTCGCCATGCCGAGCCGGTGACGCCGCTGTCTCCGCCTCGGGCACCAGCCGCGGCGGTGACCGTCGCGGCGACGCGGCTCGCTCTCCTGTGGGTCGATCGCGACGGCATCGGCTGCTCGGGCGCGGACGGCGACGCGCAGACGGTCGCGCTTGCTCGGTTCGCAGCGGGGCCGAGCGGAGCGCTCCCGAGCGCAGAGGCCCCGCTCGTCGTCGTCGACGCGTCGATCGACCCGGTGTTCAGCCCGTGGGCGCGGCTGCGCGCCATCGCCGCGCAGGCGAGCGTGCGTGGTCTGTCGGGCTGCGACGCGCTCGCGGCGCTCGCGGTCCGACACGGTCGCTACCTCGGCGCCGCCGCCGCCGCGCGGCTCGCGACGAGCTACCTCGCGACGCTCTCCCCGTCGGAGCGCCAGCTCGAGAACGAGGCTCGGATCGCGCTCGGCGATCTCGGGCGTCTGCAGCCCGCGCGCGCGCTCGGCCGTCGCTGCTACGAGGTGACGCTCGGGCTCGGCGAGCAGCGGATCTCGGCCTATGCGGTGGCGACGGCCAAGAGCGCTCTCCTCTCGGCAGCGGGCAAGCCGGCTCTCGTCCTCGTGTCGACCTCCGCTTCGCGGGCGGGGACCGGCTGGGTGCACCGCCTCGAAGCGATCGCGGTCACCGGTTGATCACGCCCTCCGCAGCTTGCCTGCGAGGTCGGCGCCGAGGATGCCCTGCATCGCCGCGCCGAGCTCCGCGTTCGACGCGAGGAGCGCGCGGAGCTTGCCCGTATCGATCGCCGCGAGCCGCGCGCGAACCGACGCGACCACGTCCGCCTTCGGCGGCACCGCGGTGAGGAACGTCATCTCGCCGGCGAACTGGCCGACGTCGAGCGTGGCGACGCGCTCACCCTTCACCATGACGTCGAGCGTCCCCTCTACGACGACGAGCAAGCGGCCCGGATCGACGCCAGCGTCGACGAGCTTGTCGCCGGCGGCGGCGTCGGTGAAGAGAACCACGTCGAGCAGGCGGCGCATCTGGTGCGGCGTGAGCGCGCGCATGGCGAGCTGGTGGAGGCGGTGCTCCTCCGGGCTGAGGCGGACGGGGCGGCGCTCGAGGACGAGCCGCGTGATCTGGACGAGGTTGATCGCGGTGAAGAGCGCGTTCCAACCGATGCCGGACCACAAGACCGGGTTCGACATCAAGAAGTACGCGACCAAGAACCCGCCCCCCACGATGCTGAGCGCGCGGAGCTTGAGGATGTCGCGCACCAGGAACGAGACCAGAAACGTCAGGTTGGCTGCGTGGATGTAGAATTCCATCGTCTCCTCGCTCAGACGAGAACGCCCGGCCGCGCGGCCGCCGACGCCAATGCGGCTTGGAAGAGCGCCGGCCAGTCCGGCCCGTCGCCGAGGTGGCGGTCGGCGTGCCGGTACGCGACCTCACCCGCGCGCGTGACGTAGAGGACGCCCCCCTGCTGGAGCACGTCGCCGTCGTCGTCGGCGCGCGCGGCGCCGTGGCCGCCCACGTAGAGCGCGATCGCCGCCGCGACCGAGCGCGGACCAAAGGCCGACCAGCGCGATCTCTCGAGGCCGGCCGCGCGGTAAGCGGCGAGGTCGGGCGAGACGACGAGCTCGACCGGCCCCTCGTCGAGGCGCATCCTGGCCGCGAACGCCCCCAGCGCGCGGACCGATCCGGCGCCGACGAGGACCACACCGACGCCGAGATCGACGAGCTCGTGGAGTCGAGGAAGAAACGCCGTCAGCCGGGCCGAGCAGCTCGGGCACGCGAAGTGCCGCAAGAACATGACCATGCAGTCATTTTCCCTCCAGAATCGCCCCAGCGCGACCGAACTGCCGTCGCGGCGCAGCACCTCGACCTCGCCGATCGACATCGGGAGGAGAGGCTATCAGGCACGCCGCCGTCAGGTGCCGTCGAGCCACGCCGCCACGCCGCCGAGCTGCCCCGCCGCTTCGGCGGGCGAGCCGACGCGACCGAGCAGAGCGATGCGCTCGTGGGCCGGGTCATAGGCGGCGAGGCGGCGGCGGAGCGCCCCGGCGTTGGTGCCCGTCGAGGCGTCGGGCGCCGCGGGCGCGCCGAGGACGATGACGCTGACGAGGACCCCCGCGTCGGCCAAGCACTGGACGGCGGCGTGGGTGGCGCTGAGCGTCCCGAGGCGGTCGACCGCCACCAGGACGACGGCGACCTCGCCGAGCGCGCGCGCCAAGGCGGGGATGTCGGTCGTCCACGTGAGAGGAGAGAGCACGCCGCCCGCGCCCTCCACCAGCGCGACGTCGTAGCCCCGCGCGGCTGCACGGATCCGCGCCACGACGTCGTCGAAGTCGAGCGCCACGCTCTCGTTGTCGGCGGCGAGCGCGGGGGCGAGCGGATCGCGCAAGCGGACGAC
>CALKVR010000870.1 GCA_938004815.1 uncultured Polyangiaceae bacterium
ATGTGTACAACAACATGAACTTCGGGATCGCGGGGGAGGTGATCAGCAGGGCCTCTCCTCAGCAGAACGCAATCGGCTACGAGGCCGCGATGCGCACGTTCTGGGGCGTTTCGGGCGAGATTGATGCCTTGCGGCCCCATCTCGTGGAACGGACGGCGGGGCGCTCGTTCGAGCTCAACGAACCCCCCTGTCACGAGCCGGTTCCGAGCTACACCGGCAACCTTCTCCCGACCCAATACGACTTCGACGCGCGCTGGTACGGGGCCGCCGGCGAGTGGGCCACCTCGGTCCTCGATCTGGTCCAGATCGTGTCGCGTATGGATCCGTCGGTCGCGAGCCCGATCCTGACGGAGGATGAGTTCAATCTCTTCACCGAGCCGGTCTACGGCTGGAGCTTCGGTGGGGCCCCCCCCAGCATCGTGGATCCCAATGGGCGCGGCTGCTACCTCACCACCGGCCAGTTCCCGTTCCCCAGCGCGCGCACGGGCGGGCGGCTGGTCAACCGGTGGGGTCACAACGGCAGCAACAATGGTGGCTCTGGAAACATCGTCCACTTGGTGCCTGCCTATGACACATTCAGCAAGCATGTCGGCGGCCAGCCCTTCACCATCGTCGAGCCGGCGGCCCGAACGCCGTCGATCACGATCGGCGTCGCGTTCAACAGCGACAACCTGGGCGCCAGCGACGCGAGCATGGCCGAGCTGGTCCAGATCGCCGCGGACATCGAGAAAGCAGGGTATTGGCCCGATGGCGACCTGTTTCAGCAGGCCTGACCTCTGCGCAGTCGTGCTCCTGGCGTTGCTGGGCTGCAGCGACGACGAGCCCGAGCCGCCCGATGCCCCCTCGTGCCCGCTGGAGTCGGTCGACGACCCTTGGCGCCCGGTCCAGATCGCCGCCGACTACCGGGGCGTCATGGTGCGCTTTGCCAATGGTCGAGCGGCATGCTGGGGGAACAGCGGGGTGTGTCCCATCGAAAAGATACCGTCCCAGCCTGTGCTTGCGAACGGCATCGCATGTTCCACCCTCGTCGGCGTGGTCGACATCGGTGGCGCGAGCGTCCGGCAGGACGGTGCTGTCCTGGTCTGGGGGGCCGATCCCACTCTGAAACAGCAGGAATGGGAGACGCAGACGCCTCCCTGGGAGCCGGTGGTGGTGCCCGGAGTCCCTCCGCTGACGTCGTTGAGCCATCCAGGCGACGCCGTCTGGGGCCTCGGCGCCGACGGTCGGGTTTGGTCCTGGGGGAAGATCACCCCCTGGGGGATTCACCATGAGGTGCCGACTCTGTCCCCGGAGCTCGGCGCCTTTCAGTCGTTCTTCGCGAGCGGCTACTTCTGCGGGCTTCGTGCGGACGGCACCGTTTGGTGTTTTGGCGGCAACAAGGGGGGCCAGCTCGGTGACGGCACGCTGGTGTCGCGGTCCGAGCCGGCCGTCGATGCGCGGTGCGCCTTCTCCGGCGAGCCGAAGCCCGTCGCCGTTCCAGCTTCGAACGCGTATTGGGGCGATCCGACCGCATCCTGCGTCGCCACCGCCGAGGGCGAGCTCTGGTGCTGGGGGCTGCCGGAGAGGCTACCCCGCGGCGAAGATGTCGATCCGCTGGAGGCGGCGACGCCGCGGCCCACCCCGATGCCGCCGGTCCGGTCTGGCGTGCTCGGCTACAACTCGGGCTGCGCCATCACCCTGGAGGATGACCTTTACTGCTGGGGCGCCAACTCGGCCATCAGCACCGCGGTCGCTCACCGCGTCCCCACGTACATTCCCGACGCCGGCAAAGTGGAACAGGCGGCCATCGGCGAAGGGTTCATCTGCGTCATCCGCACCGACGGCACCGTCTGGTGCGGCGGCATCGTCACCTATGTCCGGCCGCCGGGCGAATCGTACCGCTGGGACATCGTCGACTTGAGCCACATCACCGGCAAGGCTCCATGAGACGGCTGTACTCGCGCGTCACCATCGAACACGCGTCGCTCAATCATCGGTCCGAACTGGGAGGCTCACCATGAACCCTTCGTGTCTGCTCCAAAACTGGACCACGGTGCAGCTCGCGGCGTCCGGCAGCATCGTCCAGAGCTCCAGCGACTGGATCGACGCGAGCGCGTTCTCCGACGTCGCCATCTACACGTCGACCAAGCAGGTTACGGCGGCCGTTGGCGCGACGATCCACATCGAGACATCACCGTCGCGGGATGACGAGCTGTTCAGGACGATGACCGACGGGAGCATCGCGATGAACCCGACCGAGAACCGAATGTCTTTCGTCAAGTACCAGCTCAGCACCACCACCGAGCCGCTCGCGCGGTGGGTCCGGTGGCGGTACACATCGACCGCGGCCTCGGTGTGTTGCTTCCGCGTTTGGCTCCGGTTCAACGCGCAGGCCTCCCTCATGAAGTGAGGGAGGCCGCGGGTGAAAGGCAGCTGCGAGGTCATCCAGTAAACGACGCCGCCTCTGTCGCCACCCTGTCAGGCGCAGGTCACGGTAATCGAGTGCGTGTGGCCGCCGCCCATCGACGAGGTCACCGTGATCGATCCGCCCGACATCGCCAGGGTGGCGAAGTCGGCGGCGGTGACGGTGACGGTGTGCGTGTGCGGGGAGCTGCCCTGGATGTCGTAGTCCTTGTCGGCGGCGGCCATCACGTCCGCTTCCGTGACCGTCAGCGTGTGGCCATGGTTACCCATGATGTTCTCGGTGCAGCCGCCGGCCATGCCGCTCGAAGACGAGTTCGAGCCGCTGTTGCCGACCGTTGCGGGGCCCGTGGGGCCGGCGGAGCTCGTTCCGCTCCCGCCCGAACCGCTGTCGTCACCACAGGCCCCCAGCGCGATGGCGCCGACCGAGCCGATGGCTCCCTGAATGAAGAGTTTTCTCGTAAGCGACATGGCGCGGTCTCCTTGTGATGCCTAGCGATCCTACGTTCGGGGTCCGATCGGGAAAACTTCTCGGATCGGACCCCGAATCGAGCGTCAGGGGAAAAAGCACAGGTCGCCGCCGGTCGATCCTTTGGCCGGGATCGGAGCGGCGGCCTCGTCTTCGTCGATCGAGAGCATGAACGCGACGAGCTGACGCTTCTGGTCGTCGGTCGGCGTAAACACGGTCGCGATCGCCGATCGATGGTGACCAGAGAACAGCGTGTCGTCGAGCAGCTCTTCGAGCGTCCGCGCGTTGCCGGCGTGGAAGAACGGCGCGCCGACCTGCATCCCGAGGAGGCTCGGCGGGTTGTAGCCGCGGCCCGTGTCGAGCGCGCCCTGCGCCGGCGTGGACATGTCGGCCCGAAGCTCGGCCACGCCGACGGCGGCCGGGCTCACCCCGAACGTCCCGACCGGGCGCAGGATGCACTGGAGCTGCTCGGCGCCCGGAGGCGCGCCGAACCGCATCCGCGAGTTGCCGTTCGCGAGCTCGGTGGCCGAGACCGGCATGATCGCTTGGGGGAACCCGGCGAGCGCGCTGTTCCAGTCGACGAGCGAGAGGCCCGAGCCGGTCGCTGCGTTCGGGCCATCGCCCGGCGCGTAGAAGACCGTCGAGATCGTCCACTTCGGCCCGCTGTGGCAACCGACGCAGTTGGCTTGGGCGACGGTGGTGAAGAGCTCGCGCCCCGCGTCCACGTCGGCCTGCGACAACCCCACCGGCTTCCGAGGCGAGCGAATCCTCTGCATGTAGACCTTGATGTCGCCCCAGTCGTCGAGGACCGAGTGCGGGTGCGGTGAGCTGCCCGCGGGGTCGGCGATGTCCTCGGTCGAGCCCTGGAGCCCCTGCTGCGGCGGCGTCTGCGCTGCGAGGTTGATGCGCGCGTTGTTCGCGTCGACGATCGCGCCGAGACCACCCGAGACACCGCGGGTGTTGAGCTCGAAGTCGGCGACCTCGTCGAAGATGGCCGTCCAGTTGAAGATGCGCTGGTCGTCCGGATCGTCGGTCGCGAACGAGCCGTCGAGGCTGGTCGACTGGCGCGGTCCGCGCGCGAAGTACCAGGTGACGTTGTCGCTGAGGCCGTCGATGTGGCAAGCCGCACACGAGCCCCACCCCTCGCCGCCGAGCGACCAACGGCCGAGGCCGGTGTTGAAGAACCGCTTGCCCTTGAGAGCGCGCTCGTCGTCGCTGCCGGCGGCGGGGAGGGCCGCGCTCGACGCGATCGCGAGCTCGCCGGGCGCCGCGGACGCGATGGCCTGGTTGGCCAGCGAGAGCGCGATCACCTCGCGCGACCCCTCCGCGAGCGCGAAGGCGAACGCGTCGTTCCCGTGCGCGGTCGCGACGCCGATCGGGCTCTTGATGACGGTGTCGGCCATGTCGCGGCGCAGGTTGATGAAGTCGTTCGTCGGCGATCCGACAGACACGATGCTCGGCCCGTCGACCTCGACGCGGAACACCGCGTCCGTCCCCTGAGCAGACACGTAGGCGAAGCCGTTGAAGAACGCGAGGTCGGTGGGCAGGTGCGGCATGCGCGCCGAGTCGACCGCGGGCGCGTCGAACCGCGCGTCGAGCGTATGGGTCGACGCGATCGTCGTCGCCAGATCGACGATCGTGAGCGCGGGGTGCGTGGTCGTTTTCACGTCGGTCGTGTTGGGGTTGCACGTGCCGGCCGCCACGTTGCAGGTACCCCCGACCGCGCCGCATTGCGCGTCAGTGGTGCAGCTCGCCGGCTGGAACACACCGACCGGGCCCTTGGGGGACGCGCAGGTCGAGGTCACGTAGGCGAAGCCGTCGCGCAAGGTCACGCTGGCGACCTGGTTCGGAAAGCAGCCGGTCGCGTTGCCGTTGTGATCGACGAACCCGGTGTCGGTGACCGCCGGTAGATCGAGGGTCGACGCGGTGGTCGAGCCGTAGTCGAACCGATAGAGGAGGCCCTTCTTGGAGATGTCCGCGTTCGCGCCGTTCGCGCCTTCGGGACCGGTGCGCTGGGCGAACCACTCGGTGACGACGATCGTCTCGTCGGTGTCGTCGTCATCGCCGTCGTTCGTCACCGCGATCGCGCGCGGGTGCGCGAGCGCCGGCCGCGGATCGACGTCGCCGAGGAGCCCCGACGCCACGAGGGTGGCGTTCAGATCGACCGATTCGACCACCGACATGTCGGCCGGATCGATGACGGTCACCGTGCCCTCGACCCAGTTGGCCACGTAGAGGCGGTTGTTGTTGGGCGAGAGCGCGACCCCTGTCGGCTCGGAGCCGACCGAGACGGTCGGGCCGAGCGAAGGGTCCGTGGTGACGTCGTTGATGACGACGACCTGCTGCGCCTTGCGCAGCACCACGTACGCGCGGTCACTGCAGCCGTCGATGACGGCCTGCCAGGGCTCGCTGTCGGCGCCGACGTCGAGCTCGGCGACCTTCGTCAGCTCCGGCGTGCCGTTCGGGTACTCGGCGTGCATGACCGTGACCGTGCCGACGTCGCGGTTCACGGCGACGATGGCGTGGTCGTCGGGCGCGAGCGCGATCGCGCTCCCGCGGACATCGCCGATCGCGGTCGTGCCGCAGGCGTACAGGCCTCCGCCCCCCTCGCCGCCTTCACCGCCGGCGCCGCCGGCTCCGGTGCCGGTGTTGCTGGAGGTCACGCTGCCGGACTGAGACGACGACGAAGCGTCGCCGCCCCCTACCCCGTCGTCGTCACCGCACGCCGCGACCGTCGCGGCGCCACCGATCGCCAAGCCAAGCAGCGTCCGGCGCAAGCCCGCACGCGATCCAAGGGTAGAGGTCTCCCTCCCCCGCTCTCCGAGGTTCCCCATCGAACGCTCCTTCTCAAGAATGGTCAGCGCCGCGAGTTGCGTCGCTCGCTCACTCTCGCCATTCGGATGCAATAGATGAACGGGGGCCGGAACAATGTGTACTATAGATGTGGCCTATGGCTCTGGAGCTCAATGATCTTCGATACTTCCTGGAGGTGCGGACAGCCGGGAGCCTCACCGCGGCGGCCAAGGGGCTCGGGATCACCCAGCCGTCTCTGACGGCGGCAATGCAGCGCCTCGAGCGCCACTACGGCACGACGCTCCTGCTCCGCGACCGCACCGGCGTGCGGCTCACCGTCACCGGCCGCGCGCTCGCGCACGACGCGGCCGAGGTGTTCGAGATCGTGGCGCGCGCCGAGCGACGCGTCCTCGGGCTCGAAGATCAAGAGACGGGCCGCTTCGTCATCGGCAGCCACGAGTCGCTCGCGGCGTACTTTCTACCCGAGCTGCTGCGCCGGCTGTTCGGCGAGCACCCGGGCATCGACGTGACGATCTTCAACGGTCCGTCGGCCACCATCGCCGACGCCACGGTCGAGCGCTCGGTCGACTTCGGGTTGGTCGTGAACCCGAAGCCTCACCCCGAGCTCGTGATGATCGAGCTGTTCGAGGACGCGGTGGACTTCTTCGTGCTGCGGGAGAGCGGCGTGCCGCGCGACAGAAAGGCGGCGCTCGCCCGCATCGAGGACGGTCCGCTCGTGCACGCTGCGCGCGTGACCGAGAGCCGCGAGCTGCTCGCGCGCCTCGACGCCCTGGGCTGCGCGCCGAAGCGCGTGATCGCCTGCGGCGACTTCGAGCTCGTGAAATCGATCGCCCTCGCCGGCGTCGGGGTCGGGGTCATGCCGAGGCGGGTCGCCGCCTACGGCCAGCCGGGCAAGCTGGCGCGCGTGCACCCCGAGCTGCCGTGCTTCGAGGACCGCATCTGCCTCGTCTACCGCGCCGACATGCACAAGACCAAGGCGGCGCTACGCCTCAAGGACGAGCTGCTCTCCCACGGGCGCCGCCTGCGCGAGCTTTGAACCTCACGCCGGTGAAATGCTGAACCCGCCATCGACGACGATGGCCTCGCCGGTCAGGTAGCTCGACGCGTCCGACGCGAGGAACAGGGCGAGACCGGCGACGTCTTCGGGCTTACCGATGCGGCGAAGCGCGGAGCGCTCGATCCACCGGCGGTTCAGGTGCTCGTTCTGGACGAGGCCGGCGGCGAAGCGCGTATCGACGAGCCCCGGCGCGATGGCGTTCACGCGGATCCCCGAGGGGCCGAGCTCGACCGCGAGGGTCTTGGCGAGCGAGATGACCGCCGCCTTCGTCATGCCGTAGATGCCCATCAAGGGGGCCGCCGTGACCCCTTGGGTGCTGGAGATGAAGATCATCGAGCCGGGCGCGCCGCGATCGACCAGGTGCTTGGCGACCTCTCTCGCGAGCGAGAAGTAGGCGCGCGCGTTGGTCTCGAAGGTCTTGTCGAAGATCTTCTCGTCGGCCGTGATCACGGGGCCGAAGTGGGGGTTGGTGGCGGCGTTGTTCACCAGGACGTCGATCTTCCCCAGCTTCTCGACGACGTCGCGCACCAGCTCGGCAGGGGCGCCCTCTTTGCCCACGTGCGAGACGAAGGTCTCGACCTCGACGCCGTGCGTCGCGAGCTCGGCCTTGGCCTGGGCGAGGTTCTCGGCCTTGCGCGACGCGATGGCGACCCGGGCGCCCGCGCCCCCGAGCGCCTGAGCGATGGCGAGCCCGATGCCGCGGCTGCCACCGGTGACGAGAGCGACCTTGCCATCCACGCGGATCTGCATGGGCGAACCTTACCGGAGCCCTGGGGTTTTCTTCGTAGGGAAATCCTTTCCGGGCCGTTACCGTAGAAGAGCTCAGATGAGGGTCTACGCGCTTGGCTTCTTGGGGTCGCTCGTGCTCACCGGTTGTGCCGCCGCGGGGCCCTCTGGCCCGGCCCGGCCCATGGGCGTGCGGCTCCAGCCGAACCCGGGGTTCGGTGGCGGGTCCAGCGGCAGCTTCGGCGTCGCTCAGCTCTATCTACCAGGCAAGACCTCGGCCA
>CALKVR010000871.1 GCA_938004815.1 uncultured Polyangiaceae bacterium
CCCGACAAGACGTCGGCGATCTTCTTCTCACCGGCCGAGCCGAGCCCGGGCGCCGCCGTGCGCGTCATGGCGACCACCCACGAGGCCGGCGCGCTCGGCCTGGTGGTCGTTCCCCCTGGCGGCGCCCCGAGCGCACCCGCGGTCGAGGAGCGCATCGGCCCGCCGCGGTCGGTGTTCACGGCGGTGGCGGGCGCCCAGGCCGGCAAGCTGCGCGTGATCGTGGTGCGCGACGGCAAGGCGACGGGGTGCCGCGAGATCGAGGTGAAGACACGGCCCACGCCCGAAGCCCGGGCCTTCGGCGGCCGGCCGTGGAAGCTCGAGCGGGCGTGGGACAAGGACGCCGAGGATCTCTACTCCGCGTGGATCGAGAAGCTCTTCGACGTCAACGAGACCGAGCCCCTCAGCGTGCCGGCGCTCCACGAGCTCACCCGCGACCCGGCGCGGAACTTCCTCTTCGATCACCTCGGGCTCGGCGAGGACGAGGCGGCGCCCAAGGGGCTTCGCCTCGAGCCCGACTGCGCCGATCTGCCCTACACGCTGCGCGCGTACTTCGCCTTCAAGCTGGGCCTGCCTTTCGCGTTCTCGTCGTGCACCCGGGGGACGCGCGAGAACGCGCCACGCTGCCTGAAGCGCGCCTCGAGCCTCGACAAGATCGACGAAGCCCCGCGCGAGCGTGTGCGGCGGATGGATCGGTTCGTCCGCGTGCGCCTCGCCGACACGGTGCACTCCGGCACCGCCCGGACAAAGGCCGACGACGAGTTCACCGACTACTACCCCATCACCCTCTCGCGCGAGACGCTGCGGCCAGGAGCGATCTTCGCCGACCCCTACGGGCACATCCTGGTCGTGGCGCGCCGGGTTCCCCAGACCGCCGACCGCGCCGGCGCGCTCTTCGCGATCGACGGCCAACCTGACGGTACCGTCGCCAAGAAGCGCTTCTGGCAAGGCAACTTCCTCTTCTCGACCGCCGAGCCCTCGATGGGCAGCCCGGGCTTCAAGCGGTTCCGCCCGGTGATCGTGATGGGCGACGACCTCGTCACCCTCGACAACACGCAGATCGCGGCCGACCCCGCCTACGGCGACTTCTCGATGGCGCAGGCCACGATGGACGAGCGCGCGTTCTACGACGCGATGGATGATCTGCTCTCGCCGCAGCCGCTGGATCCCGAGCGCGCGATGGCGGAGGCCGTCCGCGCCTTGCACGAGCAGGCCGAGGCGCGCGTGACCTCCGTCGAGAACGGCGAGAAGCACTTCCGTGAAGGCGGCGGGCGGGTCGAGATGCCCGACGGCGCCGCCATCTTCGAGACGACCGGCGACTGGGAGGACTTCTCTACGCCCTCGCGCGATCTGCGCCTGCTCATCGCGATCGACGTCGTGACGGGGTTTCCCGCGCTGGTCGGCCGGCGCCCCGAGCGGTTCCAGATGCCCGCCGGCCAGAGCAAAGACGCGGTGGTCGCCTCGCTCGAGGCCACGCTGCAGAAGTCGCTCCGCGACGCCAAGCTCACCTATGCGCGGAGCGACGCGAGCCCGTTCACGATAACGCTGGCCGATCTGGTCGCTCGCAAGGCCGAGCTCGAGGTCGCCTATCACCCCGACGACTGCCCAGAGGTCCGCTGGGGCGCGCCCGCCGGCTCCGACGAGATCGCGACGTGCCGTCGCCGCGCGTCCGGCGGCGATCGCGCCAAGATGGAGCGTAAGTTCCGAGGCTGGTTCCGTGACCGCCGCCGTCCGCCCCGCGGCGGCTGATTCACGGCGTGGCACGAAGCTCGCACCGCGCGATCCGGTGGATCGGGTGCGTCTCCAAGCGTGGAAGGCCTACGCCAAGACGGTGTGGCGCGAAATGTCCGAGGATCGCGTCACGAACGCGGCCGCCGCGCTCGCGTTCTACCTCGTCCTCGCGATTTTCCCCGCTGCGATCTTTTGCCTCAGCGTGCTGCCGTACCTGCCCATCCCGCGGCTCGAGAGCGCGGTTCTCGATGTGGTTCGTGAAGCGCTGCCGGCATCGGCGGCCGACATGCTCACCGAGACGGTCCAGGCGGTGCTCTCGAAGCGCAGCACGGGCCTCATCTCGTTCGGGTTCCTCTTCACGATCTGGTCGGCGTCGAATGGGATGACGGCGCTCATGAGCCAGCTCGATGTCGTCTACGACGCCCCCGAAGAGCGGGGGTTCATCCGCACGCGCCTCGTCGCGCTCACGCTCGCCGGCACCTTCTTCGCCCTGGTCGTCAGCTCGCTGGGCCTCGTCGTCTTCGGAGGCGTCCTGCAAGACTTCTTGGTCGAGCGCCTGGGCGGCGCCAGCGTGCTCTACCCGTTCTTCGCGGGTCTCCGCTACGTCATCATCGTGACCGCCGCGCAGCTCGGCCTTTCGATCGTCTACTGGCTGGGCCCCAACGTGCGGCACGCGTTCAAGCTCTGGAGCCCGGGGACGCTCTTCGCGACGGCGGGGCTCATCGTCTCGTCGATCGGCTTCAAGATCTACGTGAAGAGCTTCGCCGGCTACGACGCCGTGTACGGTAACCTCGGCGCGATGATCGTCCTCTTGATGTGGTTCTTCATCATCGGGATGGTGATCCTCATCGGCGGCGAGATCAACGAGCTCGCTCATCGCGGCAAGGTCGACGAAGCGCAGAAAAAGCGCGACGAAGACGATGAGAGGACCGACGTCAGTAGTACGTCGTCCCCGGATCGTCTTCGCCTGGGCTCGCGCTCTCTTCGGTGATGACGATGGTGTCCTTGCGCTGCTGCTGCTTGCGGGCGGGGCGGCCGTCGGGCGTGGTCGCGGGCTCGGCGGGCATGCCGGTGCCGGTCTCGAGCGCGACCTTGGTCTCGGCGACCGGAGCCACGCCGTCCAGAGGTCATCCGGCCTCTCGAGCGCGACCCCGTTCAGCTCGGTCACCACGTCGCCCGGCTGCAGCCCCGTCTTGTCCCACTCGGCCGGGAACGCAGTCAGGCGCCAGCCGATGAACTTGTTCTGCTTCAGCACCTCCTCGATCTGGACGCGGCTGAGGACATAGCCGGGCCGGCGGAGCAGCACGGCGTCGAGCGCCTTGCGCGCGACCGTACCGGGCGGGGCGTCGTCGGCTCCGTCCTTCGGGTTCTTTCCCTGCTTGCCCTGCTGCGCGGACGAGGGCGTCTTCGCCTCTTCCGTATTCTTGGAGCAGGCGGCGAGCGGCAGCGCGAGGGCGGCGACGAGGAGGAGACGCATCGGCGGGACTATGACCATGGGCGGCCTCCGGGCCAACATTGTGGCAAATGAAGCGGCCATCGTCGATGCGCGACAACGATCGAACCGTGCTGCTGCTCGACGGCGCGATGGGGACGGCCCTCGCGATGGCGGGGGTG
>CALKVR010000872.1 GCA_938004815.1 uncultured Polyangiaceae bacterium
CTGCAGCTTGGCCTCGAGCTCGGCGACGCCCTGGAGGTGGGCCTCGACGCGCTGGCGATCCAGCGTGCCGAGCTTGCCTTGCAGCTTCTTCAAGTCTTCACGCACCGCCGAGAGCACGCTCAAGCGGAGCGCGCTGTCGTCGGGCTTGGGGACGAACTCGCCGAAGAGCGTCTGGAAGACGGTCTTGGGGTTGTTGACGGGCGCGAGCGGCTCGTTCGTGCCGCGGTGCGAGAGAAAGTGCATCGTCGTGCCGGCGTCCATCACGCTGAGGCGCTTGGAGACCCCGGTCTGGATCGATTTCACCGGCGGCTTGGTCGTGGACGTCGCGTCGATGTGGTCGGCGATGAGCTGGTCGAGCGTGGGCCCGCCCGCCTTCGACGAGAGGCCCTGCAGCTGAGCGGGGTGGTACCCGTTGAAACCCGTCATCCCCTCGTGGTGGGTGACCTGGGCGTAGCACCAGTTCTGCAGGCCGGTGACGATGCTCACGTAGTCGCCGCAACCGGCGTCGAAGAACGGCTGGAGCTGCGCAGTGGGCGCAAAGGCCGAGCCGGTGGTCGTGGGCTCGAGGTGCTCGAGGCGGTAGCCGTTGCCCATGAACCAGACGACGAACTGCATCGGCAGACTCGCGCCGCCGGCGAGGGCGGTGCCATTGTCGTTGAGCATGGCCTCGAGCATCGGTAGCCCGACGGCGGCGGTACCGAGACCCAGCGAGCCACGAAGGAAGGTGCGGCGGGGAAGGCGGAAGGGCTTCATGGTCATTCGTCCTTATTTCGGGTCGGCGACCAGCTGGAACGCGGGGCTGACGGCCATCTCCACCAAGAGGTCCTGAACGCGATAACCGCCGGCCGCGAACGCCTCGTTGAGCGCCTCGAGCGCGGCGGCCTCGCCCTCGGTCTCCATGTGACCCATCGACTGGCGCCAGAGGTTCGTGACCACGCACGCGGTTGCCCGCTCGTCGGCGGCGAGGATGTTGCCGAGGTCGGTCGCGCTCGCGAAGGCGAGGTTGCCGTAGGTGAAGTTGGTCTCGATGGTCAGCCCCTCGTCGGTGGCGCGGTAAGCGCCGACGGCGTCGAGCTTCTCGAGCGCGAGGCCCGCGGTGTCGAGGCGCAGGTGGCAGCCCCGGCACGACTCGTTTTGGTAGTGCTCTTCGAGCTTCTGCTTCATCGTGATGTGCCCGCCGGGCGGGTCGGGCTTGATCGCGACGTCGACCCCTGGCGGCGGTGGGTCGATCGGCTCGCACATCAGCTTCTCCCAGAAGAAGCGCCCGCGGCGCGTGGGGGACGCCAGGGCGGGGAGAGCGAAGCGGGCCAAGAAGCCGGCGCGACCGAGGATCCCGGCGCGGGCGTGCTCGGCGGGCAAGGTGACCGGCGCCCAGCCGCTCGCCGGGGCGGTGACGCCGTAGATGGGGGCGAGGTTCGCGTCGACGAACGTCGTGTTGGCCGTGAACACCTCACGGATGTCGGCGTTGCGCGTCCAGATCACGTCTTGCATGAAGCGCAGCATCTCTTCTTGCATCGAGCGGGCGATGGCCCCGTTCCACTGCGGGTACTTGGCCGGGTCCTTCGAGATGTTCGTGAGATCGCGGATGAGGAAGAGCTCGGAGTAGAAGCGGTCGATCGAGCGCCGCGCCTCGGGCAGCGTGAGGAGCCGCCGCGCCTGCTTGCGCACGCCGTCGTCGTCGCCGAGGGCGCCCGCGTCGGCCGCGTCGAGCAGCTCGACGTCGGGCGTCTGGTGCAAGATGAAGAACGACATGCGCGAGGCGAGCTCGTGCTGGTTGAGGCGCCGGTACGTGCCGTCCTGGGAGCCGAGCTCGCTGATGTAGACGAAGTTCGGCGACTGGAGGATCGCCATCAGCTCGTACTTGAGGCCCGTCTTGAACGCGTCGAAGCCCCACTGCGGGCCCCACGCGTTGCCCTGGTTGGCGATCGCCACGAGGCGCGCCTGCTCGTCGGCGTCGACCTTGCGCCGCCACGCCACCCGCGCGAACTTGGTCGCGACCTCGTCGTAGCAAGCCGCGTTCGGGTTCTGCACGACGCACGGCGCGAACCTGGCGAGGTGCGACGGGTCGAGCAGCGCTTGGTCGACGACCTGCGTCACCACCGTTTCGAGGGTCGAGACCTCGTTCGCCCCGAGCGCGAGCTCGGCCGCGGCGATCGACTCGAAGCCGCTGAGCTGCGCGTCGTCCCACACGTCGAACAGCGCGGCCGCGTCGGCGCCGAGCATGTACTCGACCGAGTAGCGCATCTGCGAGCTCGTCAGCCGCCGGACGCCGCCCGCTGACGGGACTGTATTCTTTTCGACGACCGAGCCGGCGCCCTCGCCGCCGACGCCGTCGGTGTCGTCGTCGCAGCCTCCCACGGCACCCGCCACGAGGGCGGTCGCCAGGAGAGCCGAACCGATGAGAGGTGCCCTCAGGGCTCCCGTGCGCTGCGCCAGCTTCACCGTCGCCTCCGTCGCCCGCGTAGGGGCTGCATGAGCGTCTCGAGCGGTCCCCATCGTATCTTGGTTTCCTTCGCCTGCAATGTGGGATGCCGTAAGCGGCCCCGATTCTTGATCAAAGGAGATCTCGAACCGCCGCACCGCGGCGCACGAAACGTACGCCAGGGTAGGATACAGCCGGACACAAACGTTCGGCTGCGCGGGGGCGTGCGGTACGCTGCCGGCGCCGTTGAGGTCGCTGGCCTTCCAAACGCTCGCCCTGCTCGCGCTTCTCTGCGTGTCGTTCGTCGCGGGCTGCGCCGGCCGGGAGAAGATCACCTGCAACCCGGGTGATCTGAGCGGCTGCGTCATCGACGAGGTCGAGATCACCGGCAACGACGCGCTCGACGACGACGAAATCGAGTCGCGGATCGCGACGGCCCAAACGGGAGGCGCCCTCGAGAAGGTCCCGCTCCTCAGCGCCATCGACGCCGTCACGTGGGAGTACGAGCGGTTCGACCGGTTCGTGCTCGAGCGCGACCTCCAGCGCGTCGCGCGCCTCTACCGCGCCAAGGGGTACTACAAGGC
>CALKVR010000873.1 GCA_938004815.1 uncultured Polyangiaceae bacterium
GGCTGGCCTGCGCACGTCGTCTCGAGATCGTAGGCGCATGTCGAGGGGTCGTCGCACGGAGGCGTCGGCGCGGGCTCGTCATCGGGGCCGCTCTGGTCGCACGAGAACGCGATGTCGCAGGCGCCCGTGACCGTCTGATCGATCGGGTTGATGCACGGCGCGCAGCGCTCGTTCTCGGCGCACACGTCCATCGGCAAGAGGTTCAAGTTCTCGGCGACCGCAGGGATGCAGGCCGAGAGACAGACCCCCGGCTCGCCGCCGAGCGAGGCGCACGCCCGCGGGGTGAACACGCCGCCCGTCTCGATGAAGACGTCCGGCACGCAGTATCCGCCGCCGTCGCACGGCGAGGCCGCGCTCGCGAGCTCGGGGGGAATATCGGCGACGCAGTGGGCGCCGCCGTGATCGGGGCAGCACGAGGGCAGCGTGTCGGGGTCGACCGGCGCACCCAGCGGGCCCACGCACCCCGGGTCGGGTGGGAGCGTTCCGCTTTCGCTCGGGTCCGCCGTCGCGCCGCCGGCTCCGAGCGTGTCGGCGGCTTCGGTGCAACCGACCGTCGCCACGACGAGGAGCATGACGGCCTTGTCGATCGTCGTCGCGCGCTTCATGACCCCATCGGCTGCACGAGGGGCGCCAAGCCGCGCGTTCGCGAGGCGGCGCGCGCGGAGCGAGCTCGAAGCCGCGAAATCCTGCGAGGAACGCAGGGGACGCGGGGACAGCGTCGAGCCGGCCGCGTTAACGCTGCCTCGGGCGCCGATCCAGGCCTGGATCCAATCTCTGCTCTCGTCCGCGGTCACACTCGGGCCGTTCGCGGCGACGAGGTCTCAGGCTTTCTCCAGGAGGTGTCGCGTGACGTCGAGACGATTCGGTCTGTGGGCACTTCGAGGTGGGGCGCTCGGCCTCTCGATCGGCGTGGTCGGGCTCCTCATGTTTCGCGCCAGCGCCGGCTGCTCCAATCAGGGTGGCATCACGCCCGAGACGTCGGGCGCCAGCACCCAAGCCGCGAGCGGCGCAGCGGCGCGGGCGCCGGCGAGCACCGATGACGAGATGTTCATTCCCGCCCCCAAGTCCGAGGGCGGGACGGGCAGGCGGCTGCTCGGTCCCGACGCGGGTCGCGGCGAGCCCGAGGGCTTCTTCCCCGGGAGCAAGATGGGCCCGGTCCGCCCGCTCCCCAAGCCCGAGCAGAGCCCCGCGCAGCAGCAGAACCAGGCGCCCAGCCGATGACGCCGGAGCAGATCTTCTTCGAGTGGGTGGCCCCGACCGCGCTCAGCCTGCTCGTGCTGGTCGTCGTCTACGCGCCGCTCGAGCGCCTGTTCCCGGCGCGCCCAGGCCAGCGTGTGCTGCGCCCCGAGATCGCGATCGACCTCTGCTTCTTCCTGGGCCAGTACCTCGCCTTCGCCGCCATCGCCACGAGCATGCTGGGGTGGGTCCACCGCGAGATCGGGCCCTCGTTGGCGACCAGCGGCGCGCGCGCGGCGGTGGGCGAGCTGCCCGTCGTCGTGCAGGCGATCCTCGCGCTCGTGCTGGGTGACCTCCTCGTCTACTGGTTCCACCGGGCTTGCCACACCGTCCCGCTCCTGTGGCGCTTTCACGCCGTGCACCACTCGGTCGAGCACCTCGACTTCCTCGCCGCTCATCGCGAGCACCCGCTCGACGGCCTGGCCACGCAGCTCCTTATCAACCTGCCCGGCATCGCGCTGGGGGTGTCGTTTCCCGCGCTCGGCGCGGTCGTCGTGTTCCGGGGCATGTGGGCGATCTTCATCCACGCCAACGTCAGCCTGCCGGTCGGGCCGCTGCGGTACCTGTTCGGCGAGCCGGCGCTGCATCACTGGCACCACGCGCGCGTGGCGGAGACGAAGCACAACTTCGCGAACCTCGCGCCCTACCTCGATATCCTTTTCGGCACGTACCACCGCCCCGAAAAAGAGGACTACGAGCTCGGCCTCGTCGACCCGTGGCCGCGGGGCTACGTTGCCCAGATCGTGAAGCCGTTCCTGCCGTCGCCGGCCGCGGTCCGCGTCTTGCCTAGACAGGAGGCATGAGCCAGATCCTCTACGTCCTCATCGTCCCCACCATCGCCTTCACCGCGCTGCTTTTGGCCGCGAGCTTCGCTCCTACGGCCAAGAAGTCGCACGCGTGACGCTCGCCGAGGCGCGCACTCAACGCGTCACGCGCATCGCTTGCGTCCAAGCCTTGGAGCCGTCGGCGCTCTCGACGCGAGCACGCACCCACCGCTCGGTCCCCGTCAGCGTGTACGCCGCGCCCTCGGCTCCGGCGTGCTCGGTCGCGAGGACCTCGTCGCCTGCGCCGAGGAACACGACCGTCGACGAGGCGGCCGCCGTCCAGACGGTCATCGTCCGATCGTCGACGCGGAGGCGCCGAATGACGGCGCCGTTCGACGCGTAGAAGCGACCCGCGCGGATCGCCTCGCAGGTCGATCTGCGATCGACCTCGGTGCCCGGCTCGGCGTAGGTCGCGACCCACGCGCGGCCCGGTCGCGCCGTTTTTTCGGGCGACTTGTCGGGCCGGAAGTGATGGGAGTCGTCGACCGCGACGCCGTGAAAGCGCGCGCCGCGCGTGAGGAGCTCGGCCCAGAGCGCCTCGTGGCCTGGGCGATCGTCCACCCCGTTCGAGTACACGTACGGATGGCCGCTCATGATCTCGATGAGCGGCGCCTCGCGCCCCTCCCACAGGTCGTCGGCGCCGAGCGAGCGATCGAAGTTCGGGTGATTGACGAGCGCGATGCCGCCCTGCGCGTGGACCTTGCCGATGGCGTAGCGGAGCGCCTCTCCCTTCGAGGCGAAGGTGCCGCCCCCGATCGTGCTCGTGGTGCAGATGCCGTTGACGTGCACCTGCCGGCCGCCGCCGAGCATCGTCACCTCTTCGCCAGCCAGGATCTTGAACCCCGGGCGCTCGAGGTGCCGGTACACGCCGGGGTCGACGCGCCGGTTGTGATCGGTCAGGGCGACGAACTGATAGCCGTGCGAGCGGTACCAGCGGTAGACGTCCTCGGGCACGCTGTCGCCGTCGGTCTCGGCCGAGTGCGCGTGGAGGTTGCCGCGGTGGAACGCGTCGATCGACAGCTCCTGCTCGAAGTGGGGGATCGCGGCGGCGACGTCGGCGACGGTGGGCGGTGGAGCCGAATCGCCTTCGCCCAGCGCGAAGGCTCCGCGCCCCGCCAGAACCCGCGCGCTCCACTGCGCCG
>CALKVR010000874.1 GCA_938004815.1 uncultured Polyangiaceae bacterium
ATCGGCATCTGGACGCGTGCGCCGCGCTCGCGCGCCCACGGCGCGCCCGGGATGCTCGCGTTCGGCGGCACCCGCGCGCCCGGAGGCGTGATCTGGAACGGCGCCTCGGGGAGGTGGGCGGCGAGGACGTCGCGCTGCCTGACCACCACCGTCTCGGTCTTGAACTCGTCGACCGAGTCGTCCAGGCCCGCGAGGGCGGCGATGTCGGGCAGCGGCTCGCGCCGCAAGCGCAGGCCGGCCGACCCCGAAGGCGGCCCGTCGGGCGCGGGCGGCGGCTGCGACCGGTGCATCGGCGCCGGCGGCTGAGACGCGGGCCGGTGCGGGGCGTGTGGCGGCGAGCTGATCGGCTGGCTGCGCGGCGACTGGCTGTGCGGTGACTGGCTGTGAGGAGACTGGCTGTGAGGAGACTGGCTGTGAGGAATCTGGCTGTGCGGCGCGGCGCCGAGCATGGCGCGGATCGCGTCGAGCTCGGCCTCGAGGCGCGTCGTCTTGGCCTCGAGGACCTGCGCGAGCTGCTGCGCCATGCCGAGCTTGCGGCGAAGATCTTCGATGGTGTCGTCTTGCGCCGTGATCGCCTCGGCGAGAACGAACGCGACCGCTTTCGGGTCTTGCGGCTGGCCAAGCCGAAGCGCGTTGAGAAGGATCTTCAAGTTCGGCGTGGCCATGCTCGGAGCAAAGCCTACCTGCGTTTCGGGCCGCGGGTACTGAGCATCGGCGCGGGTCTCGGCCCGCGGGCTCGCTGGCCTTGACGCAAAGCGGCGAACTTGGGAAAAGCCCGCGGCGGCGAATCGTCGGCCGCCTGTTTTCGGGAGAGTTCTCGTGAAGATCCTCGTGGCGCTCAAGCGGGTCGCAGACCCCGACAACGCGAACAAGGTGAAGATCCCCGCGTCGGCCGACAAGGTCGACACCACGGGTCTCGAGTGGAAGCCGAACCCCTTCGACGAGTACGCCCTCGAAGCGGCGCTCCGCCTCACCGAGAACGGCCAGCAGCCCAAGACGCGCGCGGGCGAGGTGGTCGTCGTGACCTTCGGCCCGAAAGAGACCGAGACGACGCTGCGCGCGGCCCTCGCGACGGGCGCCGACCGCGCCATCCGCGTCGACGCGTCCGACGAGCAGCTCGACGGTGATCTGGTCGCGCGCGCCCTCAAGGCGCTCGTCGAGAAAGAGAAGCCGGACGCGGTCGTCATGGGCAAGCAGACGGTCGACGGCGACACGAACCAGGTCGGCCAGCTGCTCGCCGAGTACCTCGACTGGCCGCAGGCGACGTTCGCCGCCACCATCGAAGAAGAGGCGAACGGCGCGCTCCTCGTGGGCCGCGAGATCGACGGCGGCGTCGCCAAGGTGCGCGTCAAGCTGCCCGCCGTCGTGACGGTCGACCTGCGCATCGTCAGCGGCGCCAGCGTCTACTCGACCAAGACGGCCAGGTCGTTCAAGTACAACGACGGCGTGCGCTTCGCGGCGCTGCCCGCGATCATGGCGGCCAAGAAAAAGCCGCTCGCCGAGGTGAAGCTCGCCGAGCTCGCCGCCGACACCAAGCTCAAGGTGACGTACGGCTCGTTCACCGCCCCCCCGGCCCGCAAGGCCGGCATCAAGGTCAAAGACGTGGCCGAGCTCGTTCAGAAGCTCACCACCGAAGCCAAGGTCCTCTGAGGAAAGAAAGGGTATTCGCCATGGCATCGGTGCTCGTCGTTGCAGAGCTGGGTGAAGGCAAGGTCAAGAAGACGACCCACTCGGCCATCACTGCCGCACAAAAGATCGGCGGCTCGTTCTCGATCCTCGTCATCGGTGGCGGCGCGGCCGGCGCGGCCGCCGAGCTCGCGGGCTTCGGCGCCGCGAAGCTGCTCGTCGCCGACGACGCCTCGCTCGCGTCGTTCCTGGCCGAGACCTACGCGCCCACCATCGCCGAGGTCGCCAAGAGCGGCGGGTTCACGCACGTCGTGGCGACGGCGAGCTCCTACGGCAAAGACCTCATGCCCCGCGTCGCGGCGCGCCTCGGCGCGGCGTACGTCGGCGACATCACCGAGGTCGTGAGCGACTCGTCGTATCGCCGGCCCATGTTCGCGGGCAACGCGTTCGGCGTGGCCAAGGTCGAGACCCCGGTGCAGGTCGTGAGCGCGCGACAGAGCGCGTTCACCCCCGCCGAGCCCTCGGGCGGGCAGTCGCCGAGCGAGACCGTGAAGCTCGCGGCCGGCGGCCAGGCGGCGTCGCGCGTCGAGTTCGTCGGCGTCGAGACGACCAAGAGCGCGCGACCCGAGCTCACCGAGGCGCGCACCGTCGTCTCGGGCGGTCGCGCCCTGAAAGAGCGCTTCGAAGAGGTGCTCGCGCCCCTCGCCGACGTGCTCGGGGCCGCCGTCGGCGCCAGCCGCGCGGCGTGCGACGCCGGCTACGCGCCCAGCGATCTGCAGGTCGGCCAGACGGGCAAGATCGTCGCGCCGCAGCTCTACTTCGCGATCGGCATCTCGGGCGCGATCCAGCACCTCGCCGGGATGAAGGGCTCGAAGGTCATCGTCGCCATCAACAAGGACGGCGACGCGCCGATCTTCCAGGTCGCCGACTACGGGCTCGTGGCAGACCTGTTCACGGCCGTGCCCGAGCTCGTCACCGCGATCAAGGCAGCCAAGTAGCGTTCACTTCGCGTCCGCGCAGCAGCGGAAGCCGGCCTCGTACCCGTAGTCGCTCTCTTTGTGGAACGTCACGGTGGGCCGGCACCGCGCGCGGATCGGCCCCCACCACCCGCCCTTCAACCCGCTGCGGTTGGGGGGCTTTTCGTGGGGGATCTCGACCCACTCGTTGGCGTTCCCGTTGAGATCGTAGACGCCGGACCACGCGACGCAGGTGGTGCGGTCGCCGATCTTTTCGCGTTGATCGAGCCGGGCGAGCTCGGCCTTGCACCAATCGTCGCGCAGACAATCGTCGTACTCGAGCATCTGCTTGGAGTGGTCGGGGTACCGGTACGCCTTGTCGAAGTTGCAGACGTTCTTGTCGCGGACGAAGCCGTAGAGGTACGGCTTCATGTCGGGCCCCTCGCACGCGAAGTTGAACTCGTCTTCGGTGCAGAGCCGCTTGCCCGCCTCTTCGCAGAGCCGCTTCGCGTTCTTCCACGACGTGAGGACGCGCGGGAGCTCACCGACCTGGTTCGGGTACTCGTAGCGGTCCATGCAGAACGAGACCGTCTTTCGCTTCTTGGAGACACAGCGTGATGGGTCGCGGTACCGCAGGCACCGCTCGGAGACGCGGCGCTTTCCTTTGTCCTCTTCGTACTCGTTGTGGTGCTCGACGCAGTCCTGCATGACGGCCGGGCAGTAGTCGCCCTCGACGCGGACCATGCCGGCCTGGCAGCCGTCGGTGCGCCCGGGGAGGTCGACTGGCGCCGCCGACGCCGACGGGGCGGCCGACGCCGATGCCGAGGTGGCCGCCGACGCCACGCTCGCCGTCGCCGTCGGCACCCCGGTGTCGGCCGGGGCGCCGCTATCTCCACCGGCCGAGCGCGGCGCGTCGTTGCAACCGAGGCAAGCCGCCACGACGAGGACTGAGCGCGTCACCCTCACGGTTTGCGATCTGTCACGACCGCGAGAGCCTGAGCAAGAAAGCATCGGGCGCTCGACCCGCGGGGGCGTTTGCAGGCTAACCTGCCCCGCGTGATGGCGGATGACGCCAGCCGCATCGGCACCGGCGCCTGGCGCACCCTGTTCCAGCAGCGGCTCCACGCGCAGGCTCGGCTGGCCCGGCTGGGCCACTGGCGCAGCGTGATGCCGCGACCCCCGCGCTTCGTCGACGGCAACCAGGCCTACTACCTGCACGACGGGCGCATCCAGCTCAAGTGGATGCTCGCCGCCATCGACCGGGCAATGCGGCGGGTCGATCTCGAGATGTACATCTTCGCGCCGGACGAAGCGGGGACGCTCGTCCGTGACGCGCTCGTGCGCGCGGCCCAGCGCGGCGTCTACGTGCGCCTGCTCTACGACTCGGTCGGGTCCGACGCGGCCGGGCCCGACTTCTTCAAGCCGATCACGGACGCAGGGGGCCACGTGGTCGAGTTCAACCCGCTCGCGCCGTGGCGGCTTCGCATGACGCGCGTGGGCACGACCCAGGCGTGGCAGCCGTCGTTCCGCGATCACCGCAAGCTGCTCGTCTGCGACGCTCCGCTGGCGTGGGCGCGGCGCGCCTACGCGCCCGGCGAGGACCCGGCCCCCGCCTCCGAGTGCCTGGACGAGAACCGATGCACGGTCGCCATCACCGGCGGCCGGAACATCGGCGACGAGTACATGACCCGCGAGCTGGGCAGTGGGCAGTGGCGCGATTGCGGTATCGTCATGTTCGGCCCGGTGGCCTGCGACCTCGCCGAGATGTTCGACGCGATGTGGTTCCACGCCGACGGCCCCGACGCGCCGGCCCCGCGGCTCGAGGCGCCCCCCGCCGGCGATCTGTCGATCCTGGCCATCAGCAGCCAGCCAGGGTTCATCAACCTGCTGCAGTGGTCGCTGGTGCGCCTCACCCAGCAAGTGAAGAACGAGCTCCGGTTCAGCTGCGCGTACTTCATCCCCACCGTCCGGTGGCGCCGCGCCCTCGCGCAGGTCGCCCACCGCACCGGCCGGTGCGCGCTCCTCGTCCCGATGGAGAGCGACGTGCCGATCGTGGACGCGGCCAGCCGCCACCTCTGGGGCCGCCTGCTCAAAGCGGGGGTCGCGATCTACCGATACGCCGAAGAGGTCTTGCACGAAAAGACGTACATCTACGACGGTACCGTCACCGTGATCGGGTCGACGAACATCGACCCGCGGAGCTTTCGGTACAACTACGAGCTCTCGGTCGTCGTGGTGGGGGCGTCGTTCGCGGGCCCGGTGATCGATTGGTACGAGGCCGATCTCGCGCGGAGCGAGCGATACACGCTGGACACATGGCGAGCGCGGCCCTTGTGGCAGAAGGTAACCGACTGGTTCTGGTCGCTCTGGCGGAGCCGTCTCTGACGAGCGCGGCCTCGAGCGCGCGGCCAAAGTAACCGTACGAGTTACCGTTATTGAGCATGCGTATTAACGGACGGCCCTTTGACCGAGTCGATCTCGTGCCTTAGAGAGAGCCAAACCGCATGTTGCGACGTCGGCGAGCTCCATCGTTCTTCCTCGGTCTGGCCCTGGTCGCCCTCTCGGCCGGCGCCGCCGGGTGCAAGCCGAGCGGCGAGTCCGCCGGGGCCGTCGCCGAGAAAAAGCAGGGCGCCGCGGCGCCGGTCAAGGTGACGGTGGCCAAGGTCACGAGCTCGACTCTCCAGCCTCGGCTCGAGGTGACGGGCACGCTCGACCCCGACGAGAAGAGCGAGCTCGCGGCCCAGACGTCGGGCAGCGTGCTCAGCGTCAACATCGACCTCGGCACCCGCGTAAAAAGGGGCGACGTGCTGGTCGAGCTCGACGGGCGTGAGGCGTCGCTCCGCCTCGACGCCGCCAACGCGACCGCGAGCTCGCAGCGCGCGCGGCTAGGGCTCAAGGGCAGCGAGAAGTTCGACGCCGACGCGGTGCCCGACGTGAAAGCAGCCAAAGACGCGGCCGACCTCGCCAAGACCGAGCACGAGCGGGCCAAGGCGCTGTACGAGTCGGGCGCCATCAGCAAGAGCCAGCTCGATCAGGCCAAGACTGCCGACGACCGCGCGGCCGCGAACTACGAGACGATGCGCAACACCGTGCAGCAGTCGTGGTCGGGCCTGCTCGCGTCGCAGTCGCAGGCCGGCCTGAGCGCCAAGTCGCTCGACGACACGAAGATCCGCGCGCCGTTCGACGGCTCGATCGTCGAGAAGCGGGTCGCGCCGGGCGAGTTCGCCTCCACCGGCCGCGTCGTGGCGGTGATCCTCCGCGACGACCCTCTGCGGCTCAGGTTCGAGGTGCCCGAGGCCGACGCGGGCTCGGTCGCCATCGGCAGCGCGGTCGAGCTGACGGTCGCCGCGTTCGGCGATCGGGTCTTCAACGGCAAGGTCAAGAACGTGGGCGCGAGCGTGAAGACGCAGACACGTACCTTACCGGTCGAGGCCGAGGTCCCGAACGCCGATCACCTGCTTCGGCCTGGCTTCTTCGCGCGCGCGAGCGTCGAGATGGCAGGCGAGCCGCGGCGCGTCCTCTTGGTCCCCCACGCCGCCGTCGTACCCGCCGGGACGGGCTACCGGGTCTTCGTCCGCGAGGGCGAGCGCGTCACCGAGCGCCTCGTCACCCCGGGGCGGCGCCAGGGCGATCTCGTCGAGGTGTCCGGCAAGGTCGCCGACGGCGACGAGGTCGCGGTCGAGGGCGCGGCACAGCTCTCGGACGGTGCGGCCATCCAACTTTGAGCCCCAGTTCGCTGAGACTCCGTCATGCAATGGCTCGCCGCGATATGCGTCCGTAGACCCGTCTTCGCCACCGTCATCGTCC
>CALKVR010000875.1 GCA_938004815.1 uncultured Polyangiaceae bacterium
GGGGCGGGTCTCGACGGTGACGTCACCGCGCGCGTTGCGGGTGAACGCCGTGGTTTGGAGGATCGGGTCGGTGACGGTGGCGAGGAGGCCGTCGGGGCCGTACGCGCGCGTGGTGATGCGCGCGTCTTGGGTGCTGGTTTCGAGCCGGCCGAACGCGTCGTAGGTAAGCGCGACGGGGAAGTCGCCCTCGATGGTCTGCTGAATGAGGCGCGAGGCGCTGTCGTAGACGTTGGTGGTGCTGCGGCCGAGGGGGCTCGTGAGGACCTCCGTGCGCGTGGGGGCATCGTAGGTTCGCGTCCACGTCTTGCCGTTGATGGTGGTGCTCTCCGTCCACGCGAGGAGGGACAAGGGATCTTGCGGGTTCGAGAGGGTGGCGGTGCGGGCGCGTTGGGTGAGGCGGGAGAGACCGCTCGGTAGTCGCTCGGTCTGGGAGCTGAGGATGGGCGCTTGCATGCGGAAGCGAGGATCGCCGGCTCGCTCGGTGGTGATGAGGGTGCCGTCGGGGAGGCTGACGGTGCCGACCTCTTTGCGGCTGCGTGACTCGGCGGCGACGAGGCCCGAGGGGAAGGTGGTGGTGCGCTGGAGGGTGTCGGCGGTGTCGCGAGCGAAGGAATACGCGGTGGTCCGCCCGAGCGGGGTGGTGCGCTCGATCTGTCTGCCGCCTGCGATCTCGGCCATGACGACGTCCATGGTACCGCTGGCAGGGTTCTCGTGCGAGATGAGGCGACCGGCGGCGTCCCAGCCGAAGCTGGAGGTGTTGCCGGTGCGCGTGGTGAAGGTGGCGAGCAGGCCGCCCGACCGGATCCTCGACGCGCTCGAGGTAGCCCGCCGGATCGAGGGTGAGCTCGGTGCGGTGACCGAAGGGGCCGACGATGGCGGTGGGCGCGCCGAGAGCGTCGCGCTCGACCTCGGTGACGAGCCCGTTCTCGTCGGCGACCGCGACGATCTGTCCCGACGGGTCACGTGTGATCGTGGTCAGCACGGTGCCCTGGACGAGATCGCGGGTCTCGATGTGACGCCCCAGGGTGTCGAACACGTAGAGCTCGCGGCCGTCCTCACTCGCGACGACGAGGGTGTTGTCGTCCTCGAGACCGGGGAGGTAGCGCTCGACGCGTAGCAGGGTGCGACCAATGACCTCGCTCACGTAGAGACGGTTGTCGGGGCCGTTCGCGATGGCAACCAGTGCGCTGAGGTTCGCGTTGGCCGCGGGACCGCCGATGCCGCTTGGGCCGCCGACGTGCGCTCTACCCGCGACCGTACGAATCGTGCCATCGGCGGTGATACGCCGGACCACGGTTCGAGTCTGGTCCCCCAAGAGGAAGTACGTGATCACGTCCACCGAACCGTCGCGGCCGAGAGCGAGGCGTTCCGGGTTTGCGAGGAAAGCGCTCGTAGCGACGATGCCCTCGTTGAGCGAGCCGACGCCGAGGCCGCCGCCGGCCACTTGGCGGACGATGCCATCGCTCCCGACTGCCATCACGAAGCCCTGACCGAAGGCGATCATGAGGATGTACAGCGTCCCGTCACTCGCAACCTCCAGGTCCCACACCTGCCCGATCGTCATTGAGCGCGCGGCCCCCCCCACGCCGAGGTCGCCGAAGACGGCGTCTTGGCCGGCTACAGTGGAGATGATGCCGTTCGGGTCGACGCGGCGAATCACGCCGAACGCGTCCGCCCCCGCGATGTAGACGCTGCCGTCAGGTGCTGCCGCGACGGCCGAGGGGAGGCGGACACCGGCGACGCTCGCAGGCCCGCCGTCGCCGCTCGATACCGCAGTGCCATTGCCGGCGAAGTTCGTGATGATGCCCTCTGGCGTGATTCGCTGCACGCGGTGGAGCTGCGGTGCCGCGAGGTAAATCGAACCGTCCGGACCCTTCGCGATGCTGGTGATCTGCGGGTGAACCGGGCAGGCGCCGGGCGCCGGCACGTCGACGCCCGGCGTGCATCCGTTGGGACTGCCGAGGAGCGTGGTCTCGGTGCCGTCGCGGGCGCGCCGGTAGAGGTGCGGGAAGCCGTTGAAGCCGGCGATGTTGTCCTGGACGATGAAGCTGCCGTCCGGTTCTGCGATCAGGTCTGCGATTCCGTTGCTGCCCGGTCTTGGGCCCTCGAGCTCGCGCACGACCAGCTCGTTGGGCTGCAGGATGCGCCGCCCGCCGTCGCCGAAATAGAGCGTCGAGGCTTGCACATCGAGGTGATGCACGGCATCGAGCGTGAAGCCGCCGATTCCGGCGCCGCGCGCATCCCAGGCCCCGAGCGCGACGGGGTACTTGACCTCGACAGGGATGATCCCCGCGTCGCCAAGGAGCAAATCGGGGTTACCCCAGATCATGAACGCTGCAATCGCGTCGAAGGGCGCCAGGTAGCTGCCGCCCACGAAGTGCGTCACGGTGACCGTACCCAGCTGGGCGCCCTGCGGCCTGCGGCCGAGCGCGTCGATGCCGTCCCAAGTAAAGTCCCATGTGTCGCCCACCGCACACGGGCACGTGCGCACCTCGCTGAAGCTGCGCCCGCCGATGTCCACCCTCGCTTCGATGCGGATGACCCCCGTGGGCGGAAGCTTCCCGGTCAGCGGGATGCGGAGTTGCCGTTGAGGAGCCGCGCGACCGGGTGTGCGGTCGCTGCGGTAGTGCAGCGAGTGGGACGTTCCGGGGATCGCGAGATCTTCGCCGAGCACCTGGTTGGCGCACTCGATGATCGAGCCATCGGCCCCACACGCGCCGCCATCGTCACTGCCACCTGCCGGGCCAGGCCCGCTGGGCGGGTCTTTGGCGTTCGGCAGCGCGGAAAAGTTGAAATCGACGGCGGAGAAGTGAGTGAGACGCGCGAACCAGAGCTCGCTGCCGGGCAAGTACAGCGCGGCCAGCTCCTCTCGTACGGCCAGCGTGAGGCCCGCCGCATCGAGCTCGGTCGGTGCCTCGGCGATGGTGTCGCCGTCGAGATCAATCGTGGCCTCGCCGCCGGCTGTGTCGACGATCGCGATGACGAGCCCGCTCGCATCGGGCTTCCATCTCCCGGCCTCGGTGTCGTAGCTGCCCACGGGCACGATGGTCCCGACCGGGATGTCGAGGAAGTTGTCCAAGAAGACGGGCACCGGCGCGCTGAGCTCGACCCGACTGGCCCCGAGGGCATCCGCTTCGTCGATCCCAATCTCGGCCGCGAAGGTGTATGCGCTCGTGGGCGGTAGCTCGGCCGGCATTCGGCGCCGGCCGTCAACGCCCACCGTGTACTCCTGGATGCGAACGGTGATCTCGTCGAGCGGCTGGGTCGCACCGCCGGGCAGCACGGCGGTCGCCTCCAGGCCGGGCTCGAACAGCACGACGGTCTGCCGTGCGCCACGATCGTCAACCTCGACTGCACCGGCGGCGGTCTCCACCTCGGCGAGCGTCGTCAGGTCGATCGGGGCGGCCACGTCGCCAGGCTCTACGAGGACGATGTCAGGTGCATGGGCGACTTCTTGCCAGCCAGTCGGCACCGTCCGCTGAACCGGAAGATAGCCTTCACGCGAGACCGCCACCGTGAGCGGTGCCTCGGAGTTGACCAGCATCAAGAACCGGCCCGAGCCATCGGTGATGGTCGAGCCCAGCTCGGGATGACCGAGAACGTCTACCGTCGCGAGGGGGGCCGGATCGCCGTTTGGTAGGCG
>CALKVR010000876.1 GCA_938004815.1 uncultured Polyangiaceae bacterium
ATGTAGTAGACCTCGGGCGGCAGGCGCGCGCCGAACCATTTGAGCCCGGTGCACGTCGCGAGCGCGATGCCCACGCCGAAGAGGGTGCCTATCGCGCCGATCACGACGCCCTCGATCATGAAGACGTTGCGGATGTGCCCCTCGGACGCGCCGAGCGCCTTCATGACCGCGATCTGTCTACCCTTCTCGGTCACCATGAGGAGCAGCGTGCAGATGATGCAGAAGCTCGCGACCGCGATGGCGATCGAGAGGATCATGAACGTCGCGATGCGCTCGAGCTGCAAGGCGCTGAAGAGGTTCTTGTTCATCTCTTGCCAGTCGCGGACCCTGAGCTCGGGCGCCCCGGGCACCCCCTGCCACTCTCTCATGGCGGCGGCGGCGGCGGCGTCGATCGCCGACCGGTACGACGTGACCTTCTCGGGGTCGCTCACCCGCACGTCGACCTGCGTGATCTTCTCCTCCATCCCGAAGAACTTCTGCGACTCGTCGAGCGTGATGTAGGCGTGGCTCGCGTCGTACTCGTACATCCCGCTGTAGAAGATGCCGGCCACGCGGAACTTGCGCGTGCGCGGCATGACGCCCATCGGGCCGAGATCACCCAGCGGCGACAGGAGCGACATCTCGTCGCCCACGCAGACGTGCAGGCTCTTGGCGAGCTCGCGCCCGAGGATGATGCCCGGCCGCACGGGGTTACTGCTCTTGCGCGCCTGCTTCACGAGCGGATCGATCGTCGGATCGGGATCGAAGTACGCGAACGACTGCTTCTTACGCACCGAACCGTCGGGCAGCCGGCAGATGACCTCGCCGTCGGGGATGTCGGCGAGCGCCTCGGTGTCGGTGAGGTACTCGAACTTGCCGACGTCGATGTTCTGCTGAAGATCGATCACGGTGCCGATCGTGGCCGGGTCGATGCCGCGGACGAGCACCCCGGCCGTGTTGGTCGCGCTCGAGCTCATCGCGTCGCCCGCGACGACGGGCGTCGCGGCGCCGTTGGGCCCGAGGCCGAGGCGAACGCCGTCGACCACCTCTTCCCAATCGGTGAAGCCACCGGTGGCGCCCGAGTCGACCACCACGTGCGCGTAGTTGCGCAGGATCTTCTGCTTCAGGTCGTAGCCGAACCCGCCCATGATGCTCGTGACCGAGCAGAGCGCGCACGACGAGACGCTCACGCCCAGGATCGAGAGCACGCTGATGATCGTGAGAAACCCGCTCTCGGTCGCGCGCACGTGGCGAGCCGCGACGAACGGCACGAAACCCAGCCGCTCGAGCGTGTTGAGCAAGATCGGCAAGAGCGCGAAGAGCAAGAAGACGAGGAACAAGACCCCGGCCGCGAGCGACGCGTACCGGATGGGGTCGGCCACCATGTCGAACTGCGCGTGCGGATCACGCGGGATCGCGATGGCGTAGCGCAAGAGGACGGCGAACGCGCCGCCCGAGACGCCGCCGCCGAGCCCGACGATCATCCGCAGCGGATCACGGGCGAGCACCCCCACCCGCGGATCGAGCTGACGGGTGAACCCGCGGGCGATGAGAGCGATCGCCGTCACGACGACGAACGCCAGAAAGCCGAGCACGCGCGGGTCGTCGGCAGAGACCATCAGCCGCCCTCTTCGGGCCTCAGCAGGGGAAAGAGGATGACGTCACGGATCGACGGGCTGCTGGTGAGGAGCATCGTGAGCCGGTCGACGCCCATGCCGAAGCCGGCCGTCGGCGGCAGGCCGTACTCGAGGGCGCGGATGTAGTCCTCGTCGTAGTCCATCGTCTCTTCTGCCCCCTGCGCCTTCTTCTCGACCTGGGCCTCGAAGCGCGCCGCTTGATCGTCGGGATCGTTCAGCTCGCTGAACGCGTTGCAGATCTCCCGGCCGTCGACGAAGAGCTCGAACCGATCGGTCAGCGACCCGTCGGCGTCTTTTTTCCGGGCGAGGGGTGACACCTCCAACGGGTAATCGACAACGAAGACCGGCACGCTCTTGTTCCCGTCGTCGGTGCGGTAGTCCCTGGTGAGGAACGGCTCGGCCAAATACTCGTAGGCGCAGAAGAGCGCCTCACCCGCGCCAGCGCACTTCTGCGCGCCCTTCCTGAAGTTCGCCCAGTCGATCTCGCGCCCCTTGCCCTTGGCGAGCTTCGCCCACTCTTTGATGGGCGCGTCGGCCGCGCCGACCGTGGTGGCGACGTCGGCGGGCAGGCCCGCGCGCTCGAGGGCGCTCGAGACGAGCTCGCTCATCGGCACACGGCAGAAGCGCTCGAACGAGAACGTGCGCCCGGCCACCCAACCGGCGTGGGCCTCGGGCATGCGCTCGGCGAGGCGCTGATCGACGAACCGCAGCATCTCCTCGGTCTGATCGAGGAGCGTGTGGTACGTCGCGTACGCCTGGTAGTACTCGAGCATCGTGAACTCGGGGTTGTGCCGGGTGCTGATCCCCTCGTTCCGGTAGCAGCGCGCGAGCTCGTACACGCGCTCGAAGCCGCCCACGACGAGGCGCTTCAAGTAGAGCTCGGGCGCGATGCGCATGAAGAGCTCGAGGTCGAGCGCGTTGTGGTGGGTCTTGAACGGCCGCGCCAGCGCCCCGCCCACGATCGTGCTCATCGTGGGGGTCTCGACCTCGAGGAACCCGCGACCGTCGAGGAACTCGCGCAGGCTCGAGACGATCGCAGTGCGTGCGCGAAAGGCGGCCTGAACCTCCTTGTTGGCGACCAGGTCGACGTAGCGGCGACGGTAGCGCTGCTCGACGTCCTTGAAGCTCGTCTTGGTCGGCAGCGGGCGGTGGGCCTTGGTCAAGAGGCGAATGGTGGTCGGATTGATCGACAGCTCGCCCTTGTCGGTCGCCATCGACTCGCCCTCGGCCTCGACGAAGTCGCCGAGATCGAGGTCCTCGAGGCGCGAGAACGCCTGGCCCAGCACGGGCTCTTGGCAGTAGAGCTGGAGCTCGCCCGTCGCGTCGCGCAGGCGCACGAACGCGCCGGCGCCGAACGATCGCAAGAAGAGGATGCGGCCCGCCACGCGGAACCGAGCCGCGCGCGCGGCGACCTTGTCGCGGTCGTGCCGGCCGTCGTCTCGCTTGTCGGCGTCGTGGTGGGCCCGCACCTCGGCGAGGCGGGTGAGCGGGGTGCCGCGCTCGCGCTCGGTCACGTCGTTGGCGAACGGGTTCTCGCCGCGCTCGCGGACGCGCGCCGTCTTGGCCTTGCGGGCAGCGATGAGCGCGGCTTCGGCCGCGCCCTCGTCGTCTGGTTTCTTGCCTAGCGGCGGCTTGCTCACGGGTCGTCCTCCGCTCCCCCGCCCTTTTTCAGCGTGCCGCCCGCGGCCGCCATCAAGTAGTTCTCGATGAAGCCGTCGAGATCGCCGTCGAGCACCGCGTCCACGTCGGTCGCTTCGGTGCTCGTCCGCACGTCCTTGACCAGCCGGTAGGGCGCGAGCACGTAGTTGCGGATCTGGCTGCCGAAGTTGATGGCGCTCTTTTGCGCGTTGTAGGCGGCGGTCGCCTCTTCACGCCTGCGGAGCTCGATCTCGTAGAGCTTGGCCTTGAGCATCTTCATCGCGAGCGCGCGGTTCTGGTGCTGGCTGCGCTCGGCGCGGCAGACGATGTTGAGGCCGCTGGGGATGTGCTTGAGGCGCACCGCCGTCTCGACCTTGTTGACGTTCTGCCCGCCCTTGCCGCCGGCACGCATGGTCGTGATCTCGATGTCCTTGTCGTTGACGACGATGTCGATGTCGTCGTCGACGTCGGGCGAGACCTCGACCGCCGCGAACGCGGTCTGGCGCGTGTGATCGGCGTTGAACGGGCTCATCCGCACCAGGCGGTGGACGCCCGTCTCGCTCCGCAGGTAGCCGTATGCGCCGTCGCCCTCGATCGAGATCGAGACCGCGTCGATGCCCGCCTCTTCGCCCTCTTGGTAGTCGAGGACGTCGGTCTTGAAGCCGCGGCGCTCGGCCCACCGCAGGTACATGCGGAGGAGCATCGACGCCCAGTCCTTGGCGTCGGTGCCGCCCGCGCCCGGGTGGATGCTGAGGATGCAGTTGGCCTTGTCGGCCGGGCCAGAGAGCATGCGGTCGAGCTCGGCCTTGCGCAGGCGCGCCTCGACCGTCTCGGCCTGGACGCTCGCGTCTTGAATGACGCTATCGTCATTCTCGGTGAGACCGAGCTCGAGGTACTCGGAGAGATCGTTCAGATCGCGGCCGAGGTTCTTCGCCAGATCGAGCTTGCCCTCGACCTGCGAGCGTTTCCTCAAGACTTTTTGGGCGGCTTCGTTGTCGTTCCAGAAGCCGGGCGCCAGCGTGCGCTGGTTTAGATCTTCGAGCATCCTCTCGAGGCGAGGGACGTCAAAGATGCCCCCTTAGCGCCTCAAAGCGCCGCTTGAGGTCGTCGATTTTCTCGCGCGTGACGGGGACCATGAGGGCCTCTTAGCGGCAAGGGCTCACCCCCGCAAGCGCAGGGTCGCTCCCCGTCAACGATAGGGGTTCTGGAGGTCCTCGCCGGTCGCGGTGGGCTTGGCGGTCGGCGCGCTCGTCGGCTCGGAGGTCGGCGCGCTCGTCGGCTTGGGCTTGCCCCGCCACGGCCGCGTCGGCCGGCCGGCGGTGGGCTCGGGCGGCTCGGCGCTCGCGCTCGCGGAGAC
>CALKVR010000877.1 GCA_938004815.1 uncultured Polyangiaceae bacterium
CGGCCCTGACCCTCGATTCGGAAGCCCTCGCGCTCGCTATGGGCGGCAAGCCGACCCCTCGACCCAAGCCGCCCGCGCTGCAAGCAGCAGGCCCCGGCGGCAGCCGCGGCTGGGCGCACGTCCGAGGCGAGACCTGCTTCGTGCGTAACAAGGGCGTCCAATGCCTGGCCGGCAGCAAGGACAAGGTGTCCGCGAAGGCGGGCGTCACGAACGCGATCGACCTCGCCGACGGCGCGGTCTTGCTGGCCGACGGCGCCGTGGTGTCGGCAGCCGACCCCAGCGTTCGGGTCACCGGCCCCGCGATCCGCGCGCTGGTCGGAGAGGAGCAGCTAGCGGTCGGCAAGGACGGCGCCATCTACACCTACTCGCTGCGCAGCCCGGCCAAGCTCACGAAGCGGTCCGATTTCGCGGGCATCACCGACGCCATCGACATGGCCGGCACCGGCTCCGAGTCCCGCTTCGGGTGCGTCGTCCGCCGCTCGGGTCAGGTGTCGTGCTGGGGTAGCGGCGCCGACGGCGAGATCGGTCTCGGCAACCGGCGCTTGCCCCGCGTCGTCGGCATCGTGGGACGGTGACCAGGGACCTGGCCGTCTTTGCGCTTTACAAGAACAGCCCCACCACGTTGCCCATCATGCAGTTGGCGATGGCCCCGGCGAGCATGGCGCGGAAGGCGATCTTGCTGAGGTCTTTCATGCGCTCGGGGGCCATCGCGCCAATGCCGCCGAGCTGGATGCCGATGCTGGCGAAGTTGGCGAACCCGCAGAGGGCGTAGCTGGCGATGACGGTCGACCGGTGGCTGATGACGATATCGGGTGACGAGACGACCTGGCCGAGGTGGATGTAGGCGATGAACTCGGTGAGCACGAGCTTCTCGCCGAGGAGCCGGCCGACGATCTGCGCCTCGCCCCACGGGATGCCCATCGCGAACGCGACCGGTGAGAAGGCCCAGCCGAAGATGCGCGCCATGCTGAGCGGCTCGCCCGCGAACGGGATGAGCGAGAGGAAGTAGTCGGCCATCGCGACGAGGGCGACGAACGCGAGGAGCATCGCGACCACGTTGAGGAAGAGCTTCATGCCCTCGCTCGCCCCGTCGGCGGCCGCCTCCAAGAAGTTGCCGTGAACCCGCTTCACCTCGAAGTCGAGCTTGCCCTGGGTGGTCGGCACCTCTCGCTCGGGGAGGACGATCTTGGAGACGGCGATCGAAGCCGGCGCGCCGATGATCGACGCCGTCACCAGGTGACCGGCGATACCGGGGATGTCCTTGAGGAAGCTGACGTAGGCGGCCATCACGCCGCCCGCGACGGTCGCGAAGCCGCCGACCATGACGAGGAAAAGCTCGCTCTTCGTCATCGTGGCCACGTACGGACGCACGGTGAGGGGCGCCTCGGTCTGGCCGAGGAAGATGTTGGCGGCGGTGGAGAGCGACTCGGCGCCGCTGATCCGCGCGGTACGCTGCATCACCCACGCGAGGCCGTACACGATCCGCTGCATCACGCCCGCGTGGTAGAGGACGCTCATCAGGGCGGAGAAGAAGACGATGGTCGGTAGAACCCAGAACGCGAACGTCTTGACCGGCGGCGAGACGCTCCCCGCGATCACGTCCGTCTTTTCGCCCGAGGGGTCGAGCACGCGGTGCGGCTCGATCGACTGGAACACGAACGTGGAGCCGGCTTCGGAGAAAGAGAGCAGCCGGTGCACGGCCGCGTCGATCGACTCGAAGAAGATGGCCTGCGCGGCGGGCGTCAGGACGACCGCGGCGAGCACGATCTGGAGGGCGATGCCCCAGAGCACCGGCCGCCACGAGATCCCCTTTCGGTCGTAGCTGAGCGCCCAGGCGAGCGCGACCATGACCGCGATGCCGAGGAGCGACAGCGCTCGGTAGCCGACCCCGACCGGCTCGTCGGAGACCAACGCGAAGAACGCCCCGGCTTGCACGCGGCGTACTCTAGCCGCTGGGCCAAGACTGGCGAAGTAACCTCGCTGGCAAACCTCGCTCTCCGTGATTTCACCCCCAGGCCCCCTCGCCTTCGGCAAGGGGGGGAGGTGTGGACGGGGGGGCCGCATCATGCGAGTGGTAGGGCGTGAGCGAGGAGGTTTCGCGGCGATTCGTGGCGCTGGTGAAGCGCGAGCTGGGGGCGCGCGCGGTGCGCTTTCGATCCGACGCCGACCCGCCCGACACCGGGTCGATCGCGGTCGAGCTACCCGACGGGCGGTTCGTCGAGGCCGTGTTCGCGACCCTGCCCGACGACGCCGAGGCGACGAAGCGCCGGCTCGAGATGCTGGTCGGCGCCTTCGAGGGTTTGGCCGGTGAAGCGGCGCCCAAGAGGCGGCGCGACCCGCCCGCCGTCTCGCTGAAAAAGGAGCTCCGCGCGCTCGTCAAGCGCAGCAGGGGTAGCGAGGCGGCCGTGATCGACGCGCAGTCCCCCGTCGTTTGGGCCTACGCGACCGCCGCCGACGAAGACGACGACACCACGCTCGGTCGGCGCGACCGCGCCATCGGCGAGCTCAGGAGCCTCCCGCAGATGGGCGCGCTCCACCGGGGCGGCCCCCTCGCGCTGAGCCTGCGCGAGACGTCGTTCGGCTACGTCGCGCGATCGTTCGCCGGGATCTACGTGCTCTTCGTCACGTTCGATCACGCCTTCGACGAGATCCGCGCCGAGCGCGCGCTTCGTGACGCGCTCCCTCGCGTCGAGCGCCTCGTCTTGGCGCTCCCGCCGCTCGATCCCGAGCCGGTCCCCGCCGGTGTCGTCGCGCTACGCCCCCGGCGGCGGCGCCTGCGCTGATCCGTCAGAACGTGAACGTCAGGGCGACCGAGGGGTCGGCCGTGAGCTGCGCGTAGGCGGAGGACCAATCGGTCCCTCCGCCGTTCCCCCACCCGTACCCCGCGCGCAACACGTCGATGGCGAGCCGGACGCCGAAGAGCGGCGTGATCCGGAAGTGGACCGATGTGCCGGCGAGCCCGCCTACCCGGACGGTTTCGCTCGACCCGTCTTCGCCATCGGGAAGCGACTGCCTGGCTCGGCCGTAGGCGCCCTGGAGAAGGACGTGTCCGCCGACGTCGACGCGCGACGCCACGGGGAACTCGAATCGGGGCCCCGCCTGGAGCCCGAGCGACCAGGCCGAGGCCACTTCATCCTCGTACGTCTGCCTCGCGTAGTCTCCGGTCGCCCGCACGACGAGCCACACCGGACCGGCGAGGTGTCCCTCGAAGCTGATCAGCGCGAAGGGCGTGAAAGGACCGACGCCGCCGAGCGTCCCGACGCCCGCGACCGCCCCACCGCCGTTCGTCGCCCACGAGGCACCCATCCCGAGGTCGATTCGAAATGTCGGAGCGACCTCTTCTCGTTGCGCTGATTGCGCTTGCGCCCCGTCGTTTGGCGGCTCTGCCGCCCGGGCCGGCTGCACCAACAGCACCCCCACGCCTGCCGCGGCGAGGGTCTTCACCCCGCGCGCCATCGAGCACGAGACCATGAATCGCGAACCCTTCTCCCCCGCCCACTCAGCAAACAACGCCGGCTGGCGCCTATTCTGATCGCGGCGACCTTTGCCGATTTGTCGCGCGCGACCGCCGGCCCGAGCGCGGCTACACTCTCGCCCCCCGATGACCGATGTCGCATGGCGCGCCGAAGACGCTGCCGTCCTCGCCTGGCTCGAGGACGAAGCAGCGATCGACGCGCTCTGGCGCGCGCAAGCGCCAGACGGGGCCGCGCCGCCGCCTCGAAGCGCCCGTGCGCTGGCCGAGGCTGCGCGCAAGCTGACGGATGGTCCGACCGCGGTGGCGGCGGCGGCGCGCGGCGACGCGCGCCCCCTCATCGCCCGGGTGCTCGTCGAGCGCTATGTCGGCTTGCCCGGCGCGTTCGTGCACGCCTCGGCGGTGTACTTCGATCGGCTCGCGCGCGCGTGGAGCGCGCTCGG
>CALKVR010000878.1 GCA_938004815.1 uncultured Polyangiaceae bacterium
CGATCGAGCCGGTGAGGTTGCACATGAACCAGGCGTTGGGGTTGTCGGCCTCGATGTAGGGGTCGCCGCGCTCGTTCTTGAACCCCGCCAAGATCGCGTAGAGCTCGTCGGGGGTGGGCGCGGCGGGGATGGGCAGGATCGCTCCGCCTTGGGTGTTCGCGCCGTGACAGTTGGGCAGTGAGCAGCCGCCGCCGCTCCGCGGCGCGAGGGGTGCGACGAGTATCGGGAACACGTCGTCGCGGAACGTCTTGGTGCAGTTGTTCGTGTCGAGCGCGACGACGCATTGGATCGCGTTCTTGCGCTGCGGCCCGCCGGGCGGCCCGTACGGGCACTCGTCGTCACGGTTCTCTTCGACGGTGTCGTCGGGACAAACCGCATCGCCCACGCTGCACGAGCTCATGAGCAGACCAGCGGGGGCGGCGGCGAGGGGAACGAGCAGGAGCCACCGGACGAGCATCCTGAGACGCATGTTGCCTCAGCGGCCGAGCCGCGGAAAGGGCTTCGAGCGTCTCGTCGGTGTGGCCGAAGGCCCGGGGCTTTCGGTAAGCTGCGCCGCGTCCACGTTTAAGGAGATCCAAGATGAGCAAGTCTCGCGTCACCCGCATCGTTTCCCTCCTGGCCGTCGGGTCTGCCCTGGTCGCGGCGGGTTGCGGCGGGGGCAGCAGCAGCGGGGGCTCCACCACGCCGGATGGCGAGGGCACCTCGACGCCCGCGACGAGCGGCGGCGAAACGCCCTCGGGCGGCGGGGCCGCCGAGATTCAGGGCACCTTCATCACCGGTGACGGCCCCAAGACGCTGGCCGACGCCAAGGGCAAGGTGGTCATCGTCGACTTCTGGGCGACGTACTGCCAGCCCTGCAAAAAGTCGTTCCCCAAGTACCAAGAGCTCGTGGAGCAGTTCGGCGGCGACCTCGCCGTCATTGCCGTCTCGGTCGACGAGCCGGGCGACGTCGACGAGTCGAAGCTCAAGGAGTTCGCCTCGTCCACGAAGGTGAAGTTCCCGATCATCTGGGACAAGGAGCACAAGACGGCCGAGGCCTACAAGCCGCCGAAGATGCCGACGTCGTACATCATCGACAAAGACGGCAACATCGCGCACCAGCACGCCGGCTACGAGAGCGGCGAAGAAGAGAAGATCGCCGAAGAGGTCAAGAAGCTCCTCGGCAAGTAGCCGCCAACTGCGTGGATGTGCCGGAGTCCGCGACGGCGCGGGCGGCGGAGTGGTTTTCGCCGAGAGCGAGCGAGGTCAGCGGCGAGTGGCGCGGAGCGTACGGTACGCGAGCACGCTCGACGGTGAGATCGCGAAGCTATCGGCGAAAAACACCCGCCGCCACTACTCGGAGCGGCCACCGCCGCACCGCTTGTCGCCGCGGGTGACGACGACGACGTCGTAGTCACCCGCCGCGAGATCGCGCGGGACGACGGCGGTGCCTTCGTACTTGCCGTCGTCGTCCGTCGAGAGCGAGCCGATGACGCGACCGCTCACCTCGGCCGAGCTGACGACGACGTCCACGCGGACGTTCGCGCAGGCGCGGCCGCCCTGCACGACGCGGCCCGAGACGCGGAGGGCCGAGCCGCGGCGAATCGTCTTTTCGACGACGTCGAGCTCGACCGACGACGGCGGCAGGTCGGGGTTCGAGGGCGTAGGCTGGGTGGGATCGCCACCGTTCTGGAACGGCGACGCCGACGACCCGCTGGGGTCGCTGCTGCTCTGGGACGCATCGCCGCCGCCCGAGCCGGTCGGAACGTCGTTCTGGTCCTTGTCGGCGAGGTTCTGACCCGAGCCCTGCTCCGCGCCCTCGGGCCAGGTGTACGGGTCCTGCGGCGGCTGGTGCTGCGGCCGGGTGGGATCGCGGTCCTGATCGAGGTTGAGCGCGGCACCGCCGAGATCGATCCGGTGCCACAGCGTTCCGTCGTAGACCTCGACCCAGGCGTGGGCCTCGTTCACGACCATGCGCGTGGGGATGCCGAGCTCGAGCGCGGTCACCAGGAACGCAAACGCGCGGTGGCGGCAGACGCCCTTCTTCGACAGGGCGAGGTCCAAGTAGATGTCGCCATGGGTCTTGGGCGGGTCGTCCGAAGGCTGGAACGCGCGGTAGTACTCGACCATGCGCGTGACCGCGTCGCGCGGGCTCATCGACCGCGAGATGCCGATGGCCTCGAAGACGCGCGCGGCTTGATCGGCGTGGGGCGCGAACGCCGGCATGTAGGGCTTCAGGGCGTCGAAGCTCGCGTTCTTGTCGAAGTCGCTGCCGAACGCGGCGCGAGGGATCGCGAGCTGCATGACGAGCCGGACGCGCTTGCGCTCGCTCCCGCGGATGAACCAGTTCTCGGCGCCGTCTTTGAGCAGCGAGACCGATGCGTCGGGCGAGACGTGCATCTTGAGGACGCGCGCGCCGGGGCCGACGGTAGGGATGCGCACCAGATCGTCGGGCAAGAGCTCGACCGAGAAATCGCCGTAGAACGACTCGTCGTCGGCGTTGACGCTGCCGGTCACGGGCAAGACGCTCGTCGCCTTGTTGGCGACCCCGAGCACGTAGTCCTTGTCGACGGTGTCGAAGGCGCGCAGCCGCTTGAAAGGCGCCGTGGATGGCGAGAACGGGTCGTCGTAGTTCTCGATGTCGGGCTGCCGCGTGTCGCGGTCGGGCTGGTACGTGCTCTCGGGGCCGTCGTCGGTCGTGCCCCCCGTGTAGAGGTGGTCGGCGTCGGGCGGCTTGGCCGGGTCGGGCGCGGTCGCGACGCCGCTCGGGGTCTCGATCGCCGCCGGCAGGTTGCCGTCGAGCGTCGTGGCGGCGAGCCGCACGTCCTCGTTCGGGTCCGGCGGGACGAACTCGTGCAGACGAGAGCTCTGGCCGACGTCCTGCGCGCCCGCGGGCTGGGCGACGAGCGCGAGGATCGCCAGGCCGGCTGCCACCCAGCCCGCCTGAACCCGCCTGCGCCACGCTTGCACCGCGCTCATCGACGAGGACATGAAAGCACGGCGCGGCAGAAGTTCCACCCCCGAGGGGCGGCGGAGGCGATCAATGGCGCGGCGTGGGGCGCGGGCGCCCAGCGGCCGGTGGCCGGGGCCCGGGCGGCCGGAGGCGAGGCCCGGCGAGCGCGCGACCGCCCGGCTCGCGACCGAGGGCATCGCGCATCGACGTCACGAGCTCGGTGTCGGCGCCGCGCGCGTAGAGGTCGGCCTCGGCGACGTCGAGGGCGAGCTCGAAGAGCTCGGTCCGCGCGAACCGGCCTGCTTTGCCGCTGACGAGCCGCGGCAAGACGGCGACGATGCGGCGCATGGCGTCGGCGAAGCGCCGCGGCACCGACAGCCGCTCGATGATCGGCTCGAGCAGCTCGGCGGACGCGGCGCCCCGATCGCGCGCGCCTTCCATGACCTCTTTCAGGGGCTCGAGGAGGAGCAGCGTCCAGAGGACGGCGTCGTCGAGCGGGCGCTGCTCGGCGATACGCCGGTCGGCGAACTCGAGGAGGCGAAAGACACGGTCGCCGGGCGAGCGCTCGGTGCCGAACGAGTCGTAGAGGAGCGCCGCGAGCTCCGGCAAGAGCACGTCGAGCACGCCCGTCTCCCACGCCAAGAAGATGGTCCGGCGAGCCTGGCCCCCACGCATCAGGCGAAGGATCTCCTCGGAGAGGCGAGGTCGAGCCGCGAGCTCGAGCGTGTTGCGACAGCCGACGATGGCGTCGTAGACCTCGGGCGCGAGGCCGAGATCGAGGCGCCCGGCGAACTTCAGCGCGCGGAGGATGCGGACCGGGTCTTCGCGAAAACGCACGGTCGGCTCGCCGATCGTGTTCACGACACGGCGCTGGATGTCGGGGAGGCCTCCGGTCCAATCGAGGATCTGGCTCGCTTCGAGATCGTAAAAGAGCGCGTTGATCGTGAAGTCGCGGCGGCTCGCGTCCTCGTGCGCCTCGCCGAAGACGTTGTCGCTGCGGATGAGGAGGTGGGCCGCGTCGTGCGACCGCGGCTCGGCGCCGTCGTCTTCGACGTCTTCGTGCGGATTGCGCCGGAACGTGGCGACCTCGATCACCTTGCCGCCGCCGAAGAGGACGTGAACGAGGCGGAACCGCCGGCCGATCACGCGCGAGTTGCGGAACAGCTCGCGCACCTGCTCGGGGCGGGCGCTCGTCGCGACGTCGAAGTCCTTGGGCTTGCCGCCGAGGAGCAGATCACGCACGCAGCCGCCGACGAGGTAGGCCTCGTAGCCGTGGCGCACGAGGCGACGCACGACCTTTTGCACGTCGGGGTCGATCTTGTCGTCGTCGAGACGAACCGCGTAGCGCGGCGGAACCGCGGCTACGTTGGCAGGCGGCGCGGCGCGAGGCGGCTCGGACCCGCGGTCGTCGCGGGCGCGCGAAGGGGGGCGCTCGGCGGAGGGGGCCGCCGGCGGCGCGTCGAGGGAGGCGGTGGAGACGGAGCGCGTGGAGCGGCGAACCTTGGAACGGCGCCGCGCTTCGGGCGGGTCTCCCGGCTCGTCGCTCGGCGACGCGACATCGGGAGGGAGGGTGGAGATGCGCCCAGGAGGACCCTGGGGATCGCTCGGTGTCATGAGAAGAGACGTGTCCTGATTCGAGCCCCCGGCGAGCGCGACGTTGCGCCCCACGGCGGTGGGCTACCTGACCGGAATAGCAGAGCGGACGGGTGGCGGCAAAGGGCGCCGGAGCGGGGCGCGTCAGGTCGCCGCGACCTCCGGAACGGAGGCTAAGGCCTCGATAAATTGAGACATTGTTTCGTATCGGGCACCCGGATCCTTGGCGAGAGCGCGGTGGATGATGGCCTCGAGCGCTGGCGACGCGCCGCGAGCCGGAGGCGGCGGCACGGTCGCGTGCTGGTGCACGAGCTCGACCCAGGTGCGACCACGAAAGGGCGCGGCGCCGGTCACCGCCTCGAAGAGCACGACACCCAGCGAGTAGATATCCGCCGGCGGCGCGCCGACCACGCCCTCGGCCTGCTCGGGCGCGAGGTAGCCGGGCGTCCCCACGAAGCCGGTCGTGACGGTGATGCGGCGGTTGTGGGAGACCGGCGCGTCCTCGCCCGCGATCCACGCCGACCCGAAGTCGACGATCTTGGGGATCTCCCTGCCGTCGGCCGAGTGGACCAGAAAGATGTTCTCGGGCTTCACGTCGCGGTGGGTCACGCCGGCGTCGTGCGCGGCCGCGAGCCCGCGGCCCGCGGCCAGCACGACGCGGATCGCGCGCGCGGGCGCGAGGCGCTTCTGCGACGCGAGCAGGTCGGCCAGATCGACGCCGACGAGGTGCTCTGCCAGAAACCAGTGGAGCCCCGACGAACGAACCGCGGGCGCGAAGACCTCGACCACGTTGGCGTGCTTGACGCGGATACCTGCCCGCGCCTCGCGCTCGAAGCGAGCGCACGCGTCCTTGCGGTCGTCGAGCTCTGGCCGCAGAACCTTGGCGACCGCCACCTCGCGCGTCGCGGGGCCGGCGGGCCGCGCGAGGAACAGGTGGGCGAGGCCGCCGCTCGCGAGGTACTGCGTGAGCCGCCAGCGTTCGTCGCCGAACGAGAGCTCGGTGCCGACGATCGACTCGGGGGTCGCCGCGGCGCTCACGCCGCGCCCCGCTCTTCGAGGCTGGGCGGCACACGGACCGGCCCCGGGGGAAACGCGCGCGGATCGAAGGCGGCGGCGAGCGCACCGACCGGGTCTGCGCTCTCGGCGGCAGCGCGCTGCCCGTAGGCGGCGGCCACCGTTCGCAGGATCTCGCCAGGGAGCGCTCCCCTCGCACGCTGACCGCCCACGGTCGCGGCGGGGCTCCGCTTGGCGAGGCGCGCGCCGTCGGCCCCGACGAGGAGCGGGACGTGCAGGTAGCGGGGGGGCGCTGCGCCCAAGAGCCGCGCGAGCTCGGCTTGCCGAGCGGCGGAGGGCCGCAGGTCGTCGCCGCGGACGACTTCGGTGATGCCCATCGCGACGTCGTCGACGACGACCGCCAGCTGGTAGGCGAAGACCCCGTCGCCGCGCTTCAGCACGAAATCACCTACCGACGCGGCGACGTCCTCGACGACGGCGCCGAGAACGGCGTCGTCGTAGCTGACAGGACCGTCAGGAACACGGAGCCGCACGGCCGGGGGCCGCTTGAACGCTCGCTCGCGCATGCCGAAGACGGCGCACGTGCCGGGGTAGCGCGGACCCTCTTCGCCGGCGTGCGGCGCGCTCGCCGCGCGCGCGATCTCTGCCCGCGAACAGTCACACAGGTAGGTGTGACCGAGGCGGGCGAGATGATCGATCGCGGCCTGGTAGAGCGAGAGCCGCTCGGATTGGCGGTACGGCCCGAAGGGCCCGCCCACCGCGGGGCTCTCGTCGAACCGGATCCCCAGCCAGTCGAGGTCGCGCGCTTGTTCGACCTCGGCGCCCGCCACGATGCGCGGGGGGTCCAGGTCCTCCACACGGCAGACGAGCACGCCGTCCGCGCGCCGCGCGGCGGCGGCGGCGAACAGCGCGGTCGCGACGCTCCCGAGGTGGAGCGCGCCCGTGGGGGACGGAGCAAAGCGACCGCGGTAACGCACGAGCATCCTTTTTCACTCACCACGGGAGCCGGCGCAAGCTACAGCCTAGCTGCCGTATGGAGGACAGCGAGCCGGCGAGCGAGCGCGAGGTGACCGAGCCGGCTCGCCCGCGCCTCGCGCTCCACCTCGGGCTCTTCGCCGCCACCCTCGTCGCGACCCCCCTCACCGGCGCCTACTACGGGCAGCACGTCCCCGAAGACGCCGACTGGCCGGCGATCCTCGCCGCGATCCCCAAGGGTTGGCCGTTCGCGGTCCCGCTCCTCGCGATCTTGTTGGTGCACGAGCTCGGGCACTACGTCGCGGCGCGCATCCACCGCGTCCCCGCGTCGCTGCCCTTCTTCGTGCCCGCGCCCTACCTCAGCCCGTTCGGCACCTTCGGCGCGATCATCGTCATGCCGGATCGAATCAGACGGCGCGACGCGCTCCTCGATATCGGCGCCGCCGGACCGCTGGCCGGGCTCGTCGTAGCCATCCCCGTGATCGTCATCGGACTCGCCAGCAGCGAGGTCGGGCCCCTGCCCGACGTCTACCAGATGGAGGGCCAGAGCCTCTTTTACCTCGGCCTCAAGCGGGTCGTCCTCGGCCCCATCGCCGACGGCAGCGACGTGCTCATGAACGCGACCGCGTTCGCAGGGTGGACGGGGCTCTTCGTCACCGCCCTCAACCTGCTCCCGATCGGGCAGCTCGACGGCGGGCACATCGCTTACGCGCTCGTGGGGCCCAAGTGGGACCGCTACGCGCGCTGGGTGCACCTCGGCCTCCTCGGCGTGTTCGGCTTCAACGTGATCAGGTTCTCGATCCCGACGTTCACCGAGGGCGCGAGCGTCGGTCAGGCCATCGGCAACTCGACGTTCTGGCTCTTCTGGTACTTCATCCTGGCGTGGATGCGGCGACGCAGCGGGATGAACCACCCGCCGACCGACGAGGGAACGCTCTCGCCGAAGCGCCGTGCCGTCGCGTGGGGGTGCCTCGCCCTCTTCGTGCTCCTGTTCATGCCGACCCCGTGGGCGAGCTACGGCGCCCCCAAGCTGGAGCCGAAGCTCCACACGTCTCTCGAGGCTAGGCCTTGGGGGGAAACTTCGCCTTGAGGGCCTGACAGACGGCCTCGGGCGCGTAGTGCTCGACGCTGCCGCCGTGGCTCGCGATCTCACGCACGAGCGACGCCGAGATGAAGCCGTAGTTCGCCCGCGTGGGCAGAAACACGGTGTCGACCGTCGGGTCCATGTCGGCGTTCGCGTGCGCGATCTGGAGCTCGTACTCGAAGTCGGTCGCGGCGCGCAGCCCGCGCACGATCACGCGCGCGCCCACGCGCTTGCAGTAGTGGATGAGCAGGCCGTCGAAGTGATCGACGCGCGCCTTGGGGAACGGCTTGATGACCTCTTCGAGCAGCGCCACGCGCTCGTCGTAGGTGAAGAGCGGGTGCCGCGTGGGGTGGACGCCGATCGCCACCACCACCTCGTCAAAGAGCTCGGCGGCGCGCTCGATCAGGTCGAGGTGGCCCTTCGTGACCGGATCGAAGCTACCTGCGTAGACCGCGATCTTGGCCATCGTCACTCTGCCTCGTTCTGCGGCGCGGGGCCTCCCGCACCGGGGGGGGCTGCGCCGGGCGGTGCGGCGCCGGCGCCGGCGCCCAGCTGCTGCATCATGATTCGCAGCGTGGTGTCGTCTTCGAACCACATGGTCCGGCCCCCGTCGGCGAGGGTGATCCGGTAGTTCGCGAGAATGAACGCGCCGATCACGCCGTCGACGTCCTGACGCAGGCCCTTCTCCAGCTCGGCGATCGAGGTCGAGAGCGCGCCGTCGCCGAGCACGCCGGGCACCTTGCGAAGCTCGAACGACCCGAGCTTGATGAGGGGCACCACGCCCTCTTTCAGATCAGGGGCCGCCTGCACCGGCGAAAGGCTCTTGGGCATGACGCCCGCTTTTATCCAGCCGCGCTCGTCGAGAGCGATGGGAAAGCGCAGCGCGCTGTCGACGAAGAGCGACGCGCTCGCGTCGTCGCCGGTGCCGATGGGCGTCGTCATCATCATGCCGCCGCCGCGCGCGTAGTAGAGCGGCACGCGCGTCGCGTGGGGAGGCGGCGGGGGCGCATACGCGCGCGCCACGAACTGGTGACCAGTGTAGTCCATCGTCGCGCTCACCCGCCTGAGGACGCTCGAGCCGAGGAGCGCGCCGATCGGAGCGTTCAGCTCCTTGGAGAGCCCGGAGAGATCCTTCGTGAGCGCGGGGACGTCGCTCACCTCGAGCGCGCCGCCGAAGCGGAGCGAGACCCAGCTGGGCTCGGCGCGCGTGGCGCTGTCGATCACGACCTCGGCGATGCCGGTCGAGAGCATCGCGAGCACCTGCACCCCGTCGATCTCGACCGGGATGACGAGAAACGGCGCCGGGTTGACGTTCGCCATGTCGACGGCGGCGACCTGCGACCCCGAGATCGAGAACGGCGTTCGCCCCTGACCGCGGCGCGCGAGGCCGGGGATGGGCTTGGCCCA
>CALKVR010000879.1 GCA_938004815.1 uncultured Polyangiaceae bacterium
GGGCGGCCGGCCTCGACGTCGAATGGAACCCGTTCATCTCGATCACCGGCGGCGAGCCGGTTCGGAGCGGCGTCTTCAACGCTTACGCTACTGTCATGGCACGGTTTCCCCTGGCGTATCAGCCGTTCAACCTGAGGTCGTCGCTGTCGCTCGGGTCGTCGACTCTCTTGACGGATCTGTACGGCGCGCCCGCGCTCTCGACGGGGGTCTTCGTCGGCGCGAACTTCCTCGGCATCGAGTTCAAGATCTCCGAGGTTGCGGCCCTCGTGCTGAACCCGCTCGGGATCGCGATACCGGTCCCGCAGCTGACGGGGATCCCGTTCTTGTATCCGCAGTACCGGCTGTCGTTCTCGGTCGAGCTCTACGGGACCTGAGTCGAGTGATGAAATCGAGTCACGGAGCGGACGTGAGCCCGCCGATGGTGGGCGCCGCCGCGTCGTCACGCGCGACCCCCGACGTCATCTCGTCGTAGGCGAAGTGCGGCAGGTACCCGTCGGCGACCACGCCCATCAAGCTGACGCCGGCGGCGATGAGCGGTGAGCCCTCGGCAGGGTGGAGGTCGCCGCCGCTCGCGTTGACGAGCAACGGGTCGCTGCCACCGGGGCGCGGCTCGAAGCCCACGACCTCGCCGTCGAACGGGACGGGCACCCCCGGTATCTCTGCCGACGGGGTCATGCCGTTCGCGATCCAGTCGCCGGCCAGATCGGCGATGCCGTGGACCTCGCCGTCGCGCCTGCCCAGGAGGACCACCGGCTTGTACGGCGTCGTCGGCGCGGCGAGAGCGTAGAGGTTGTTGCGCGACCAGAGGTTCTCGTCGTTCGTCGACAGCTCGAACACCGCGACCTCGTCGTAGTCCTGCTGCGACTGGTTCCCGACGAAGACGGTGTTGTGAAAGAAGTAGAGCGTGCCCTTGCGGTAGTCGTCGAAGATGCCGCTGTCGCCGCCGTAGTGGATCATCGAGCCGCCGGCGTCGGCGCGAACGAACACGTTGCCGTACACGAACGACTCGTGGAACTCGGGCATGGCGACGGTGGTGCTGCGCGCCTCTTGCGCGTCGACCAGGTCGAGCAGGTGGCCCCCGCTCTCGACGTAGTTGTAGCGGAACACGACCCCCGCGCTCCGGTCCTTGACGTTGCCGGCCCCCGAGTCGGCGCGCGGCGCGCCGAAGCGGTTGAACTGGTACACGATGCCGACGACCTCGTTGTAGCTGTTGTGCTGGCGGTCGGACCCTGGCGTGCCGTTGTCGTAGACGTGGTTTGCCTCGACGAGCACGTCGTAGGTGCCCTCGTCGCCCGCGCTCGTCCCCGCGAAGATGCCGTTGGCGTTGCCGAAGATCTCGCAGCCACGGATGGTGATCCCACGGCCGCGCTGCACGAAGACGCCCGCGACCGCGTCCGAGTAGCCCTCCTGGGCGCCGGAGGTGTTGGTGAACGTCTCGTCCGCGCGACCGCCGGTGATGGCGAGGCCCTCGAGGACGATCGGGCCGGGCATCTGCTCGTAGGGCGCGTCGTTGGGGTGACCGATCACGACGACGCCACGGGACTCGTGCCCCTCGTAGGGAAACTGCACGCTCGATCGCGTCGTCGCGCCGGCGCCGTCGATGACCGGCAGCTCACCGTTCGGGCCCGGCACGCCGCAGACGCGGATGGGGTCGTCGGTGCTGGCCTCACCGCCGATCATGATCTTCTCGCGGTAGGGCTCCGCGCGGTGAAAGATGCGGACGGTATCGCCGCGCCGCAGCGACTCGAACGGTACGTCACCGAGCGACTCGTAGGCTTGACCAGGGCCGACGACGTAATCGGTGCCCGAGCCCTTGTGGGTGCAGTCGACCGCGGCGGGCGGCGTGACGGGCGGCGGGTCGGTCGTCGTGGGCGGGTCGTCGACCCGGCCGCGGGGAGCGTCGTCATCACCCTCACCGACCTCACCGGTGCAGCCCACCGCGACCGCCGCGACGGCCAGGAGCCAAGCCCTCGAACGAAGCATCACGCGGAGGTACGGCCTGGATCCGATGCTGTCAAACCGGCGGGCATGTTCTCTTCGCGTGCGTCCATGGCCACGGAAATTTCCCGGCGCAACAGTCGGTCTGACCGCCCCGGAACAGTCCTGTCGTGTAGAACAATCTCGTATCGATCGTACTGATTGCCAGTTCGATGTCCGAGCCCCAGGATGCTCGTCAGGAGGCTTCGCATGAATGGCTTGATTCGTTCGGGCGCAGTGGCAGCGTGGGTGGCGGTGGCGGCCTGCGATAGCCAGGTCGACATCGAGGGCGAGACCGACGAGACGGCGGACGCCTCGACGAGCGCCGCCAGCGGTGCGAGCTCCACCCAGAGCTCCTCGACCTCGGCGTCCGGCACCGTCTCGTCGAGCTCGAGCGGAACAGGCGCCGGGGGCGGCGGCGGCGAGGGCGGGGAGGGGGGCGGCCCATCCGAGGTCTGCGAGGCGATGCTCCTCCTCGAGCTCGCCGATCCCGCGCTCGTCGACGCCGGCGGCGACGCGGTCTGGAGCGCGGGCGAGCAGGCCATGCTCAACGTCAGGATGACCAACCCCGCGATCGAGGGAAACTTCTGGTACCCGGGCGTGCTCGTGACGGCGAACGTCGCGGGCGTCGGACCGGCAGACAACACGCTGTTCGGGATCGAGGGGAGCTCGACGACCGACATCCCGATCTTCATCGAAGCCGCCGCGAACGTGGCGAGCGGGACCGCGGTCACCCTCACGTTCACCGTCACGTCGCTGAACGAGCCCTGCGAGAGCCTCGACAGCGTGACCCTCGACCTCACGATCGAGTGAGCGCGGCGTCGGCGTCGGCCGCGCATCGCCACGACACACCCAGGGCGCGGGCGAGATCGATCATCAGCGACAGCGGCTCTCGATGGTCGCTGGCGCCCTCGGTCTGGAAGATCACCCGAGGCGGATGGTGCTCCGCGAGCACCTCGAGCGTGTAGACAGGGCGCGGCGACGGCGACTCGTGAAGTGTGAGCCCGCGGATGTCGGCGAACGGAATCGTCTGGGCGCCGTCGTCGTCGGTGACGGTGAGCGACGCGGCCGGCCAGTCGAAGTCGACGCGAACGCGCCCCACCCTCGCAAACCAGAGCTGAAAGGTCGAGAGCCACCCGCCCGCAGCCGACAGCCCCGTCATGATCGTCATGACCCAGGCGAGCGAGCGCCGCCCCTCGCCGCGGAGCTGCAAGAGCGGCGCGTCGGCGGCGGCGTTGAGCGTCACGAGGACGCTCGCCACGGCCAAGAGGCCGACCAGCGCGGCGCCGATCTGACCGCGGAGCACCCTGAGCGGCTCGAAGCGCGGGCTCGTGCCGAGCACGACGCGTTCGCCGGCCGCGAACGCCTCGACCACCCAGCGGCCTCTGGGTATCGCCTGCGCGCGAAAGCCGGGCACCGGTGGATCCGGCTCGCGGAACGCACCGTCCGAGACGGTGACGCTCGCGTCGATCGACGCGCCCGCGGTCGGAATGGGGTGGTGAGCCGGGGCGCTCACGTACGCTCGGAACGGGTGGCCCGCCGCCGGCGACGCCGTGCTCGGCGCGATCGCGAGATCGAGCCCCAAGAGCCGGTGCCGTTCGGCGACGTAGGCCGGCCAGCCGAGGATGCGGCCGAGTCGAAAGCACAGCTCCGCGGCTTCGTCCTCTCGATCGACGCCCGCGACCCGAAAGGCGACGACGAGCCGCTGCGGCTGCGACCGCACCGCGAACCCCAGCGAGATCGCGCAGGCCTCGCCGGCGCGCGGCTCGACGAGCGCGCGAACGCCGGTGAGCTCGTCGAAGGCGATCGTGCGGGCGTGGCGGGTCGTCACCACGCGCACGAGCCCGCCCGCGCGATCGACCTCCAGG
>CALKVR010000880.1 GCA_938004815.1 uncultured Polyangiaceae bacterium
GAGCGAGCCTCCGCCCGCGGCCTCCGAGGAGCCCCCGCCGGCGGCGCCCTCCGCGAGCGCCAAGTGAGCCAGAGGGTCCACGCGTGAACCTCACCGACACCGCCATCAAGAACCCGGTCTTCGCCTGGATGCTCATGGCGGTCACGGTGCTCTTCGGGCTCGTCGCGGTGAGCCGCATCGGCATCAGCCAGTACCCCGACGTCGACTACCCCAACATCTCGGTGTCGGTGAGCTGGCCCGGCGCTTCGCCCGCCGCGGTCGAGCGCGAGCTCGTGGAGCCGCTCGAGCAGGCGATCTCGCAGGTCGAGGGGGTGAAAGAGATCAAGTCTCAGGCGCGACAAGGGAACGCGCGCGTGACGGTCGAGTTCGACATGTCGCGCAACGTGGATCTCGCGCTGCAGGACGTGCAGGCGCGCGTCGCCCAGGTCCAGCGCCAGCTGCCCCGCGACGTACCCGCGCCGACGGTGTCGAAGTCCAACCCCGACGACACGCCCATCATCACCATCGGTGTGTCCGGCCCCTTCGCGCGCCAGCTCCTCTCGGACGTCGCGCGCTACCAGGTGCAGGAGCGGCTCCAGACCGTGCCCGGCGTGGGCCAGATATCGGTCAACGGGTACGTGAACCGCAACGTTCGCGTCTGGCTCGACGCGAGCCGCATGGCGGAGAAGGGCGTGGCCGTCACCGACGTGCTCTCGGCGATCCAGCGCGAGCACGTCGAGCTGCCCGGCGGCCAGCTCGACGCCGGCGGTCGCCAGATCAACGTCCGCCTCCTCGGTGAGGCGCTGCAGCTCGACGACTTTCGCAAGCTGGTGGTCCGCCGCGTCTCGGGCGCGCCGATTCACCTCGAGGACGTCTCGCTCGTCGAAGACGGCTTCGAGGACCGGAGCAGCATCGCGCGGCTCGACGGGGTGAACGTCCAGGCGCTGGGGATCCTCAAGCAGCGGGGCACCAACGCGGTCGAGGTCTCGCGCAACGTGCGCGCCCGCATCTCCGAGATCCAACAAAACCTTCCCGAGAACATGGAGATCTCGGTCCTGTCGGACAACACCGTCTTCATCGAAGAGTCGGTGCACGAGATGCAGATCGAGCTCGCGCTCGCCGTCATCCTCACCGCGATCGCATGCTGGCTGTTCCTTGGGTCGCTGTCGTCGACGATCAACGTCGTGCTCGCCATCCCCATGTCGCTCTTGGGGACGGTGGCCGTCATCTATTTCCTCGGCTTCACCCTGAACACGTTCACGCTGCTCGGCCTCTCGCTCTCGATCGGGCTCGTCGTCGACGACGCCATCATGGTGATGGAGAACGTGTACCGCCACGCCGAGATGGGCAAAGACAAGCGGCGCGCCGCCTCCGAGGGAACGAAAGAGATCACGTTCGCGGCCCTCGCCGCCACCATCGCGATCATCGCCATCTTCTTGCCGGTCGTGTTCATGTCCGGCGTCATCGGGCAGTTCTTCTTGCAGTTCGGGGTCACGCTGTCGATCGCGGTGATGCTCTCGTACTTCGAGGCGATCACCCTCGCGCCCGCGCGCTGCGCGCAGATCCTCGACGCGTCACGCGCCGGCCGCAGCTGGCTCGGACGTACCGTCGATCGGGGCTTCGACGCCCTCGGCCGAGGCTACGCGCGGGTGCTCGCGCTCGGCCTGAGGAGCCCGTTCGTCGTGCTCTTGGTGGCGGTCGTCGTCACGGTCGGCTCCGTGTTCGGCATGATGCAGATCCCGACGGAGTTCGTCCCGTCGCAGGACCAAAGCCGCCTCGAGGTCCGGCTCCAGACCGCGTCCGGGACGAGCCTCGAGGCGGCCGAGCCCATCCTCGCGCAGGCCGAGGCGTGGGCGCTCGAGCAAGAGGGCGTCGCCCACGTGCTCGTCACCCTGAACGGCTCCAACGGCAACATGACGCTCTTGCTCGAGCCTCCCGACAAGCGCTCGATGAGCGCGCAGCAGCTCTCGCAGAAGATCCGCACCGAGCTCTCCAAGATCGCGGGGCTGCGAGCGACCGTGCGCGACCCGTCGCAGGCGAGCTTCGGTGGCGCGCGCGGCTCGCCGATCGACTTCACCGTTCGCGGGCCCGACTGGGAGACGCTCGTCGCCGAGGCGACGGCGTTCAAGGACAAGCTCGAGGCGTCGGGCGTCGCCGTCGACGTGCAGTCCGACTACCAGGTGGGCACGCCCGAGCTCCAGGTCGTGCCCGATCGGCGACGCGCGTCCGAGCTCGGCGTGACCGTCGACGACCTCGCCAGCACCGTCAGCGCGCTCGTCGGGGGCGCGACGGCGGGTAAATTCGAGACGGGCGGCCGGCGCGTCGACATCCGTACGCGCCTCCTCGCCTCGCAGCGGTCGCGCGCCGAGGACATCGGCGCGCTCATGGTGCGTACGGGCTCGGGGGTCCTCGTCCCGCTCTCGACGCTCGTCACCCAAGAAGAGCGGCCGGTGCTGCAGTCGATCACGCGCATCGATCGCGAGCGCGCCATCCGTATCAGCGCCAACGTTCCGCAGGGTACGTCGCAGTCGGCTTCGCTCGCGGCCGTCCGTGACCTGTCCAAAGATCTGCCGGTGGGCTACCGCGCGGTGCTCCAGGGCCAGTCGACGCAGCTCGAGGACACGACTGGCGACCTCTACTTCGCGCTCATCGTCGGCATCCTCGTCGCGTACATGGTGCTCGCGAGCCAGTTCGCGTCGTTCCTGCACCCCATCACCGTGCTCACCATCCTGCCGATGGCGCTCGCCGGCGCGGTCATCGGGCTCTTGCTCGTGGGCGCGACGCTGAACCTCTTCAGCATGATCGGCCTGCTCCTGTTGATGGGGATCGTGAAAAAGAACTCGATCGTCCTCGTCGAGTACGCGAACCAGCTGCGCGAGCACGAGGGCGCGGGCGCGCACGAGGCGATGCAGCGAGCAGGGCCCGTCCGCCTCCGGCCCATCCTCATGACGACGTTCGCGACCATGATGGCGGCCGTTCCCGCGGTGCTGGGCCTAGGCGCTGGCTCCGAGACGCGAGGCCCGATGGCGGCGGCGGTGCTCGGTGGGCTGGCCGTCTCGACCGTCCTGAGCCTGCTGGTGGTGCCGGCGTTCTACGTGGTCACCGATCGCATCCGCTCCAAGGTGCTCCGAAAGCGCACGGCAGTTCCGGACCGAGCCGAGGCCGTGTAGCATGCAAGCATCGATCTACGATGAGACCTCGAAACGCTTTCTTCGTCGCTGCGGCAGTCGTCGTGTCGGTGGTCGCCCTCGGCGGTGAGGCGCGCGCTCAAGAGGTCGAGGTCACCCCCGAGGCGCGAGAGAAGTTCCGCGCCGGCGTCGCCCTCATCAAGGACCCCGACGGGGCTCGGTACGAAGAGGCCTACATCGCCTTCAAGGCCGCCTACGCGATATCGCCGTCGCCGAACATGCTCGGCAACATCGGGCTCTGCGCGCTCAAGCTCGAGCGCGACGGTGAGGCGATCGAGGCGTACACGACGTACCTCGCCAAGGGCACCGGCATCGGCGAAGACGAGAAGCGACAGATCGAGACGGATCTCGCGACGATGAAGAGCACGCTCGCCACGCTCGAGCTCGAGCTCGTGCCGCCGGGCGCGACCGTCATCGACAAGCGGCAGCGCGCGTCGGGCAACGCCATCCGCAACCCATACGGGCCCTTCACGTCCGGCACCGGCAAGCTCGGCCTGCGCGCGGGCACGCACGAGCTGACGATCTCGGCCGAGGGATACGTCGATCAGACGCTGACGGTCGACCTCGCGCCCGGTCAGACCCTGAAGAAGTCTGTCACCCTCGAGAAGCCGGCGGCGCCGCCTCCTGGCGGCGGGGCCGGCGGCGGGACGCCCGGGACCACACCGGCCCCCGTCACCACGACCGAGATGGAGCGGCCGGTGCCGGTCTACGTCTGGGTGACGTTGGGCCTCACCGGCGCGCTCGCGATCGGCGCGGGCGTCACGGGCGGCCTCGCGCTGGCGAACAAGAGCGACTTCGACGAGGCGAACACGGGGAGCGATCCGCAAGGCGCAGACGATCTTCGCTCGAAGGGCCAGGCCCTCAACATCACCACCGACGTCCTGATCGGCACCGCCGCGGCGGCCGGCGCGGTGACGCTCATCCTCTTTCTCACGAGGCCGGAGGTGCCGGTCGAGGCCAAGACCGGCTTCGTCACCTTCGCGCCGACGGGGACAGGCGCGGTGGTGTTCGGACAGTACTAGCACATGCGGCCCAGCGGTCTTTCCAGCATCCAACCGGCCCCCGCGCTGACGCGCGCGGGGTGCGGGGCCGGTTGGATGCCGGGTAGCCCGACGTGTGGCCACGTGCGCTCATCAGTCTTTCGCGCGAGCGGGATGGGGGCAGCTGAATGAGCCTTTCGATCGGCCAGGTAGTAGACGGCAAGTACCGCATCGTGAAGCTCTTGGGGCAGGGCGCGATGGGCGCCGTGTTCGAGGGCGACAACGTCCGCATCCACCGGAAGGTCGCGATCAAGGTGCTCCACGCCTCGGTCGCGGCCCGCAAAGACCTCGTCGATCGCTTCGAGCGCGAGGCCCAGGCCGCGGGTCGAATCGGGTCCAAGCACATCGTCGAGGTGCTCGACCTGGGCGAGCTGCCGGACGGCGCGCGCTACCTCGTGATGGAGTACCTGCAAGGCGAGGCGCTGAGCGGGCGCATGAAGGCGCTCGGGCGCATGCACCCCTCGCAGGTGCTCCCCATCTTGCGCCAGCTCTTGGTGGGGCTCGGCGCGGCGCACCAGGCCGGCATCGTGCATCGCGACATGAAGCCCGACAACGTGTACCTGCTGCGCGACCACGGCGGCGGTGGGGGCGACTTCGTCAAGATCCTCGACTTCGGTGTCTCCAAGTTCAACGCGTTGAACGGCGAAGAGGCGAACATGACGAAGACGGGCGCGGTGATGGGCACGCCCTATTACATGTCGCCCGAGCAGGCCAAAGGCGCGCGCGACCTCGACGCCCGGAGCGATCTCTTCAGCGTCGGCGTGATCCTCTACGAAGCGGTGACGGGGAACGTGCCGTTCGACGGCGAGACGTTCAACGAGCTGATGTTCAAGATCGCGCTCCAGGACCCGCCGCCGCCCGAGACGCTCGTCCCCGGGCTCGACCCGGCGATCGGCCGGATGATCCGCAAATCGATGGCGCGCGAGCCGGGGCAGCGGTTCCAGACTGCCAACGACTTCGTCGCCGCGATCGACGAGTGGCTGCACACCGGGCGGGTCTCGCACTCGACCCCGCCGCCCGGCGGCTCGGCGCTCGCCGAGGGGC
>CALKVR010000881.1 GCA_938004815.1 uncultured Polyangiaceae bacterium
GCGCAGGGACGAGCTGCGGCGCGGGCCTCCTTTGCTTCACCGTCATGTGGCGCTGCACCCCCTGAGACAGAGAGCTAGCGAAGACCGCGGCATCTGGCGCCGCCGCAGCAGCGGCGGCGCCGGCCTCAACCGTCGCTCGTGAAGAGGATCGGGTAGACCACGTTGACGGTGCCGCCCTCGGGCTCGGGGAACGACAGACCGTAGAACGCTTTGGTCACGCACGCCGCGAGAGACTGCTCCGCGCGGTCGCTCGCGGCGGCGGCCGAGGCGACGGAACCGTCGCGGCCGATCACGAAGCTCACCGAGACGCGGGTCTCGGGGCGCGCTTCACCCGGGTAGGCGCTCGTGTAACAAACGCGGAAGCGGCCGAAGTTCTGGCGCACCACGCGCTGGATCGTCTCGGGGGGAAGCCGGCCGATGACCGACGTCTTGCATCCCGGTGCGTCGCCGAGAGCGACCGCCGACGGCTCGCGCAAGACCTGGCCACAAACGGAGACGGGCCCCATTCGCACGCTCCCGCGCAGGCGGTGGCCCGCCCTCGACGTGATGGTGCCGATGAGGCCCTTGCAGTCGTCTCCGCACGTCCCCACGCCGCCGACGCCGATGCCCGCGCCCGAGCCGCCCGCGCCCTGACCGAGGCCGGTGAGCGCGAGCCCGCCCGCGCCCTCACCCTCACCGCCGGCGACGCCCCAGAGGGGAGACGTCCCGAAGCTGTCGCCCCCAAACCGCGCGTCCGCCCACGGCGATGCGTCCGCGGCCGTGTCGTGGCTCGCGAGGAGGCCGATCATTCCGAACGTCGTCGCTTCATCGATCGCGCGCGATCGCGAGGGCTCCCACGGCGCGGCGCCCTGCGTCCGGGTGCGGGACGGCGTCGTGAAGGGCGGACCGCCTCGCGCGGCGACCGGGACGGTGCTCGCCCCCGCGGCGCCCGCGGGGCCCGCCGGCGCGCTCTCGAGCGACTCGGGATCCAGCACGATGACCCGCTGCTGCGGGGCCGGCACGCTCATCTCCTCGCGGAGCTCGTCGATGTTCGTCTCGGCGTGCGAGATCGGCGTGCGCCACATGAAGCAGAACGCCAGCGCGCCGGCGTGGAGCAGGAACGCCCCTACGTCGGCAGCTGCGTGACGACCCTCGATGGGCGGCGCGAGCGGGACGAGCGCCAGCTTGTCCTCGGTCGCGTCGATGGTGATCTCCACGTCGTCGGTCACGAGCTTCGTCCGCTTGCCGCGGAGCACCTTCACGCGATCCCGGCCGGCCACGAGCTCGAGGCCGCTCGTGCCGAGCTCGAGGCGCCCGACGCCGCCGGCGAGCGGCATCGACTTGGGCGGCGAGATCCGCTTGGCCATCAGGATCGACGCGCCCCAGCGGACGGTGATCTGAATGACGCTGGGCACGCGGTCGGTGGTGGTGCCTTCCTGCATGGCTGGGGGGACAGACAGCGGCCCCGCCCTCCGGTTCCCGCGAGGCCGCGAACCGGCGATAGGCACGGTGTAGGCTCGGCTCGTGACCGCGCCCGACGACCGATCCACCGTCGCCCAGGGTGAGCCTTGGGCGCGATGGGTGGTGGAAACCACGGGCGCTAGCGCGATCGTGGGGTCGCAGCGGGTCGCGTCGCTCTGGGGTGGGTACGGTCAGCTCGTTCGGATCCGGCTCACGGGGGCGTCCGCCCCGGTCGAGCCGCCCGCCGCCGGCGCGAGCCGCAGCGTCTCGCACCGACGAAAGGTGGATTCCTACGACGTGGAATCTGCCTTCTACCGGTCGTACGCGGCGCGCTCGGGCGAACACCCCCGCGTGGCCCGGCACCTGGGCCAACGGATGGGGGGCGGGCAGTGGCTCATCCTGCTCGAAGACCTCGACGCGGCGGGCTTCCCCCGGCGCATCCGCGATCCTCGCGGCGCAGAGCTCGAAGCCTGCGTCGGCTGGCTCGCGGCGTTCCACGCGCGGTTCTTTGGCGAGGCACCTCGGGGCGTGTGGAGCGAGGGCACCTACTGGCACCTCGACACGCGGCGCGAAGAGCTGGCCGCCATCGCGGGGACGGAGCTCCATCGCCGCGCGCCCGAGCTCGATCGCCGGTTGCGGGAGGCGCGCTTTCGAACCCTCGTGCACGGCGACGCCAAGCCCGCGAACTTCTGCTTCAGCGAGGACGGGCGGCGCGTCGCCGCCGTCGACTTTCAGTACGTGGGCGGCGGCGTGGGCGTGCGCGACGTCGCCTACCTGCTCGACGGCGGCTCGCGCACGGCCGAGGCGCGCAGCCTCGACCTCTACTTCGATCGTCTACGCGACGCCCTTCCTCGGAGCGTCGACGGCGGCGCGGTCGAAGCCGAGTGGCGCGATCTCTACCCTGTCGCGGCCCTGGACTTTCGACGGTTCTTGGCGGGCTGGCGCGGGTAGGATGGCGGCGTGGTCCGCAGCGGTTTGCTCCTGATCGCCCTCGCGTCCGCTTGTGATCCGGCGCCGACACCGAGCGCCGCCGCGAGCGGGTCGCCGTCGACGGCGGCACCCGCGGCCCCGAGCTGGCCGGCCGTGATCACCATCGGCTGGGACGACGCGGTGAAGCTCCTCCGCGACAAGGGCGCCATCACCGCGATCCCGACCGCGGGCGGGCGTGTGCACCTCACGACGCCGTCGGGGATGAGGGTGACGACGGCGCCCGACGACACGGCGCTCGCGAAGCTGCTCGACGAGATCGACCCGAAGCACACCCAGATCGGCACCACCGATCACTACGTCGCGAACCGTGAGCTCGACTGGGCAGCGGCCCAGGCGATCCTGCGCGGCGGCGAGGTGAACTGGATCGAGGACAACGGCCAGGGTCGCCTCCTCGTGATGATGGCCGACGAGCCGCGGAGCCAATACGTCACGTATGCCCCGCCGGGGACCGACGTCGCCGCGCTGGTCGAGGCGATCGGACAGCGGCCGCTCTACATCCGTTACTTCCGCTCGCGCGAGATCGGGTGGGCCGAAGCCGAGCGCCTCATCCGCGAGAAGAGCGTCGAGGTGAGCTGCATGCACGGCAGGCGCGTGGCGATCCGCACCAACCGGAAAGTCGAGCTCATCGTGTACGAGCCCACCCAAGACGCGGCGCTGAAGCTGATCGAAGAGGTCGACCCGAAGCGAGAGATGCTGCTCTCGGTGGAGTGACCGGCGCGCGGCGGACGCCGGTGGCAGCCGAGCGGTCAGCCCCGCTACAGGCCGAACTTGTCCTGCCAGTAGGTCATCAGCTTGACCGCATCCGCGTCGGAGAGGTCGCCCTCGATGGCGATCAGCTCGGCGACTGCCGCCTGGGGGGCGTTCGTACCGGGCATGCAGAACATGAGCGGCGCCCCCGGGTTGTCCACGTCGATCGCCGTCGTCACCCCTGTCGACATCGATGCGTCCACCTGCAAATCGAGCTGCTGTCCGCGCATGATCGCGATGTGGAAGTCGTCGGCGACGGGAATGCTCACCGTGACCGCGTTGAGCCCACCCACCGCAAACTCGAGCGTGCTCTGTGTCGGCTGCCGGAACGTGATCCCTTCGGCGAAGGTCAGCGCCTTCTCGAAGAACCGGGTTGGTGAGGTGAGGAACAGGTCGGTTCGCACGACCATGCCGATCGCGAAGTTGCCGTTGCCCCATTGCAGCGCGGGGTCGTCGTCGATCTGCATCCAGCCGCCCGTGCAGCGGACGGCATCGTGGCCGTTGAGCACCTGAGGGTCGATCGTGAACGGGCTCACCTGGGCGTTGACGACCTCGGCTTGCAAGCCGTTCCCCGACTGATCGAGCCATCGAATGACGGTGCCGGGGGCCATCGGGTCTTCGACGACCCCGACATCGGAGTCGAGCCACAGCGCGAGCCCGGGCAGGTCGGCGGGTGTGAACGGCGCCTCGCCACCGCCGCCGCCACTCCCGGAGCTGGTCGACGACGACGACGCGCTCCCGCCACCCGCAGACGAAGTACCGGACGAGGTCGACGCGCTCGACGCCGTTCCGCCCGAGCAGTCGCAGGCGCCGAAGGCGGACCCATCGGCGTTGCAGGTCTGGAATCCCGGGCAAGAGGCTGGCCCGCTGCACGCTTGTGACTCTCCGGGGGTGCACGCCGCCGGAGCGGCCCCGTCGTCACCGCAGCTCAAGGTCAGGGCGACGAGCACGCACCCGGTCGATCGAAGCTGCATCGGTGCAGCGTACACGCGCTCAGCGCGCCGCAAAATGAACCCAGAACGCCGGGACCTTCGTTTCGGCGCCGCTCTCGGTCCGAGCGCGCGTGCAGCCGAGCGCCGCTCGGGCCGCGGTGAGGATCGCGTGCGCCGTGAGGTCGTCGTCGCCGGTCAGGATGACGCGGTCTCGCCGCACCTCGCGGGGCTCGCGGTGGAGGCCGTCTTTCTCCCACGCTTGGCAGAGAGCCGGGCCGACCTCAGACGCCGAGACGATCTTCTGCGAACGAACGACGCGTCTCTCGATCTTGGAGACGATCGAGGTCTCGACAGCTTTGACGTCGAGGAAGAAGGCGGGGTCGTTGCCGCGCTTCATGGCGTCGGTCGCCTCGGGCGACGCGAACAGGATCGGGAGCTGAGCGGCCATCTCGACGATCGCATCCGGCTGCTCGGCGGGCTGCACGAGGACGGTCGGGTACCCGGCGAGCGCCATCGTTTGGACCACGCTCTTGAAGACCACCGCAGGCGTCGTGCCGCGAATGCGGAGCCCCGCGACACCGGGGGGCGTGGTCAGGTCCCAAGCCGACCCCGACTTCCAACGCAGCTCACGCATCGCCTCGGTGAGCGCGTCCACGCGCTGCACCCCGGGCCCGCTGATCGCCGTCGTCTTCGCGACCTCTCTGCCGCCCAACGAGATGGCGTCCCCTTCGACGATGACGATCGGCCCATC
>CALKVR010000882.1 GCA_938004815.1 uncultured Polyangiaceae bacterium
GCCCCAAGGCAGCGCGCTGGCACTTCGACGTCGGCCTCCACTACGTCGGCGACTGCCGCGCCGGCGGCACCATCCCGCGCATCCTCGACGAGCTGGGCATCCAGGTCGCGTTCTCCGAGCTCGATCCCGACGGCTTCGACACCCTCGTGTTCCCCGACCTTCGGTTTCGGATCCCCGCCGACCTCGAGCGTTACCGTGAGCGGCTGGTCGATCTGTTTCCTCACGAGCGGCGCGGCATCGACCGGTACGTCGCGCTCGTTCGCGCCGTCATGAAGGTCGGGCGCGTGCTCGAGCACAGCGACGGTCGTCGCCCGCCCCTCTTGGCCCTCGCGCGGGTCGCGGTCGACGCCCTGCGCATCGGGCCCCACCGCGACGCGACCATCGGCGCCGTCCTCGCGGGCCTGGTCCGTGATCCGCGGCTCGTGGCGGTCTTGCTGGGCCAGAGTGGCGACTACGGGATGCCCCCTTCGCGCGCGAGCGCCATGCTCCACCTCGGCCTCTCCGGGCACTACTTCCGCGGCGCCTTCTATCCGCGGGGCGGCGGGCAGATCATCGCCGACAGGCTCTGCGACCGCATCGAGGCGCTCGGCGGTTCCATCCACCTTCGCGCCGGCGTCGAGCGGATATTGGTCGAGAGCGGTCGCGCCGTCGGCCTGCGCGTCGCGGGCCGAGGGGGCGAGCCTCCTCGCGACGTGCGCGCGAGCGTCGTCTTGTCGAACGCCGACATCAAGCGCACGCTCCTCGAGCTCGTGGGCCCCGCACACCTGCCCGCGTCGTGGGTCGAACGGGCCGAGCGTTTCGAGATGGCGGCCGCGCTCTTCATGACCTTCGTCGGTCTTCGCGGCGACGGTCGCGATATCGGCATGACGAGCTCCAACACCTGGCAATTCGACGGCTACGACGTCGAGGGGTTCTACCGCAGCGCCGACCGCGGCGCCGGCGACATCGGCGTCCGCGGCTGCTACGTCACCAGCGCCTCGCTCAAGGACCCGTCGAGCCCGCTGCACCACGCGCCCGCCGGGCACACGAACGTCGAGGTGATGAGCGTCGTGCCCGCCGCCCCCGAGCGGTGGGGCTCCGCGCGAGACGGCTTCGATTGGGCTTACAAGCACGGCCCGACCTACGAAGCGCGCAAACACGCGCTCGAGGGGGAGATGGTTCGCCGGCTCGACGCGCTGTTCCCCGGTGCGGCCGAGCGGGTGGTGCTCTGCGAGTCGGCTTCTCCGCTCAGCCATGCGCGCTTCACCGGCGCGAGCGGCGGCACGGGCTACGGCCTCGCCGCTACGCCAGAGCAGTTCATGCAGCGGCGGCCAGGCTACCGCGGCCCGATCGCGGGGCTCTATCTCACCGGCGCCTCGACGCGCGCCGGGCACGGCATCGTCGGCGCCATGATGGGCGGGCGGGCCGCGGCCGAGCGCATGCTGAAAGACGGGCTCGTCACTTCTTGCAGCGCGCGGCCGAGACCTTCCCCTTGATCTCGCCCGCCCAGATCTCGTGCTTGAAGGCGCCGGTGATCGTCGCCTCCACCGGGTCTGCGGCCGGGTCGGCGATCGCGATCTCGATCGGCGGGCTCGTCTCGGACAGCGTGATGCTGCCGACGCGGGCCCCCTGCACGCCCGCCGACTTGCCGTCGGTCTTGAGCAGCAGCGTGACGTCGGCGTAGCTGAACGACTCTTGGCACGAGAGCGGCCTGTTCGCGAGCACCAGGGTGTCGCCGTCCAGGTTCGCCGCGAGCACCGCGATCTTCTCGCCCTCGATCGTCAGATCGAGCTCGGCCTGCGGTCGCGGCTTACCTCTCTCGGCGCCGATGTCGGGGGCCTCGATGACGCCACAGTCCTTGGCGACGATGGTCCCCTCCATCTCGAGCGGCGCCTTTTCGTGAAAGTCCTTCATCGTCATCTTCGGGAGGGTCACCCTGATCGGCCCACCGTTCGGCGCGTCGACCTTCGCGCGTGTCGCCGTGCTCATCAACGACGACCCCTCGTAGTAGGTGTCGCTGACGAGCCAGCCCGCCTCCTTGTCCTGCTTTGCCAGCGGGCTCGCGACGACGAAGCTCGCGTACACCTCACCCTGGGTGAGCCGTGTGCCGTTCTTGGCCGCCTCTCCGCAGTCGTGCCCGTGCGTCGACACCCACACGTGGTAGGCGTCGCTGTGCGGGCGGCGAAAGGCCATCGAGAACCGAAAGTCCACGGGCTTGCCGCCCGCCGTCGCGGTGAGATCGAAGCCGGCGGGCTTCTCGATCGGCGCGGTGGCCGCCGAGGCCGTGGGCCCCGCCGTCGCGCTCGCGCCGGACGGAGCAGCGTCGCCTTTGCAGCCGGTGAGCACCGAACAAGCCGACAGGACGAAGAGGCAGGCAGAGCGTCGAGAGGTCACGGGCCGCGTGTACTCCGCCTGCTCTCCGGGATCGAGAGCCGACGCCGCGGGGCGCGGGCGCCCGCGATGCGGCGATCTTGCGCACGCGTTCGGGGTCGACCCCTTTCCACGCCGACGATCGGTCGCGCACGGATGGGTCCTCGCGGGCACGCCGGTTGCTGACCATGACGCATGGGCGATTCGCGCGATGTCCGCAAAGGTCAGGCCCCCGAGAAGCTCTCTCGAAGCGCCTTCGGTGCGCGCTTTCGTGAGGCCTTTTCGGCCCCAGCCTTCGAAGATGCGCGAGACGCCGTCGACACGCTCGAAGAGATCGCGTGGAAGGCCTATCACGACGGCAACAAGGCGCCTCGAACGCGAACAGCCGGTCCGGAGTTCACCGACCCGACCTACGAGCTCTCGCTCGACTGGCTCGAGACTCGTTCTCGCCTGGCCGCTGCCAGGGAGCGGTTCGCGGACCCGCAGGAGCCCTCGCGCGTTCTCCTGATCAACGGCTCCGATCGCAACGACGGGACCTGTCCGTCCGAGATTTCGAAGACCCACCGGTTGTTGCAGCTCGCCGCCGAAACCTTTTCAAATGAGCACATCGAGGTCGACATCCTCGATTTGAGCCACCTGACGTCGGAGTACGGTCGTCGGATCTTCCCGTGTAAGGGCTGCGTGTCCACCGCGATGCCCCTGTGTCATTTCCCGTGCTCCTGCTACCCCAATCACGGGCTGGGCCAGACGGGCGATTGGATGGCCGAGATCTACGAGCGCTGGACGCTCGCGCACGGCGTTCTCATCGCGACCCCCGTCTACTGGTATCAAGCGCCCACCGGGCTCAAGGCGATGATCGATCGGCTCGTCTGCGCCGACGGCGGCAACCCCGATCCTACGAGCACGTCGGGCAAGGACGCAGCCAAGGGCAAAGCCCTGGAGCTCGACGGCTGGGGCTACCCCAAGCACCTATCCGGGCGCGCCTTCGGCCTCGTCGTCCACGGGGACGTCGCGGGCATCGAGCAGGTCAAACACGCGCTTTCGGACTGGCTGGAGTGGATGGGGCTGATCGCCGCAGGCGAGAGCGCCAAGCTCGACCGATACATCGGCTACTACGAGCCCTATGCGACCAGCCACGCCGCTCTCGACCGCGACCACGCCGTTCGAGACGAGGTTCGACTCGTCGCCAAGGCGCTCGCGCGCGGCATACGGGCCCTGCGATCGGGTGAGCTGCTCGTCCCCGACCGTTGGATGAACAAGCCCCGGCCAAAGTAGGTTCGCTCTACAAGCCGGCGATCGCGGGGCCGACGTCGGCGTCGACCCGCAGCCGGTCGAACGCGGCGGCCCCCGATGGGGGAGCCCAGAGACCGACGGCGCCACCGGGTGAGCCGATGGGGACCGCGTTGGCCACGCGCGCGCCGTCGAGCCAAACGTCGACGTTGCCAGACCGCGTCTCGATCTGGATCTCGAACCAGGCTTGCGCCTCCCGTGGTTCGAGCCGCGCCTCGATGAGCGTCCGCTCCTGACCGTCGACCACCGACGCGAGGATGACACGACTGTCGCCGGAGTCGACGCGTGCGACGTGGTAGTTTTTCAGGTCGCGAAAGGCGAAGACCAAGCCGCAGGAGCGGGAGCGGAGATCGGCTCGAGCGCGGCACCGTGTCGTCGCTCGCGCCTCGGCGGCGCGCATCGAGCCCGTCACCGCGATGGCCGGCAAGTCGCCCGACCCCGGGTGGTTCAGGAGCGCGCGACCGCCGGTCGCGCCTTCGTGAGCGGCGATCTCCCATTCGCCGGCGACGGCGACGGGCGTGGCCAAGCCGAGCCGCGCCACGTGCGGCACCTCCTCCGTGAACGCCCACTCGCGCACCACCGTGCGCGCGCTCACGGAAGGCAAGAGCGCCAGCGCAGCGAGCAAGCTGGCGACGACCGCCGCGGCGAAGGTGCCCGACGAGCCGCGCTCGAGCGGGATGGCACGCGCGCTCTGGGGGTGCGCGCAATCGCCGAGCGGCACCGCGTGACGGTAGGGACCGAGACGCATCCGGGCGATGATAGCCGCATGAAGTTCCTCCCGTCCCAGCTGAGCTACCTGTTCGGGCAGCCCGAAACGCGCCGGAACCTCACCGCCTTCCTCCGCTTCGTCGGGTTCTTGGGCGTGCTCATCGCCGTCTACAGCGTGCTCTTTCACGTGATCATGGAGAGCCACGAGGGCGAGGACCACTCGTACCTCACCGGCCTCTACTGGACGTTGACGGTGATGACGACGCTCGGCTTCGGGGACATCACGTTCCAGTCCGACCTCGGGCGCTTCTTCAGCATCGTCGTGCTCGGCTCGGGGGTGATCCTCCTCTTGATCGTACTGCCGTTCAGCTTCATCCGGTACTTCTACGCGCCCTGGCTCGAAGCGCAGATCCGGCTGCAAGCGCCGCGCGCGGTGCCCGCTTCGACGCAGAGCCACGTCATCGTCTGCCGGTGGGACGCCCTCGCGCGCGGGCTCGTGGCGCGCTTGAAGAGCGTCGGGATCCCGTACGTCGTCCTGGAGCCCGACCCGGTCGCCGCCGCCGCGCTCATGTCGTCGGGCGTCTCGGTCGTCACCGGCGAAGTCGACGCGAGGGAGACTTACGCGCGGGTCAGCGCCAAGACCGCCCGGCTGGTCGTCGCGAACATCAACGACGCCGCCAACACGAACGTCACCCTCACCGTCCGTGAAGAGTCGAGCGACGTCCCCGTGGTCGCGATCGTCGAGGACCTCGAGGCCGTCGACATCCTCGGCCTGAGCGGCGCCAACCACCCGATCGCGCTCAAGGAGCGTCTCGGCGAACAGCTCGCGGCGCGCGTCAGCGCCGGCGCGAGGAGGGCGCACGTCCTCGGTCACTACCGCGACCTCGTCGTGGCCGAGTTTCCCGTACACGGCACCCGCTACGCCGGGATGAAGGTGCGCGACGCGCGCCTGAGACAGGAGACGGGGCTGAGCCTGATCGGGCTATGGGAGCGCGGCCGGCTCGTGGCGCCCAAGGCCGACACCGAGCTCTCGCCCTATTCGGTCGCGGTCGTGAGCGGGGGTGACGCGCAGCTGGCGAAGCTGGACGAGGTCCTCGCCACATCGAAGACCGACTTCGATCCCGTGCTGGTCATCGGCGGGGGCAAGGTCGGTCAGGCGGTGACGCGCGCGCTCAAGGCGCGCGGCCTGCGCGTGACGATCGTGGAAGAGAACGCAGCCGTCCGCGACGAGCTTCTCCTACTGGCAGACAACGTCGTGACCGGGAACGCCGCCGAGCGCGCGGTCATGCGAAAGGCAGGCATCGAAGAAGCCCCGAGCGTCGTTCTGACGACCAACGACGACGCCATCAACGTGTTTCTCGCCGTCTACTGCCGCAAGCTCAACCACGAGATCCACATCGTGAGCCGCATCACCCATGAACGGAACATCGAGGCGGTCTACCGGGCCGGCGCCGACTTCGTGCTCAGCTACAACGCGCTCGGGACGAAGCAGCTCATGGCGCTCGTGCAGGGCCGCGAGCTGGTGCTCTTGGGCGAAGGCATCGATCTCTTCGTCCTCGACGTTGGTCCGCGCCTCGCGGGCAAGACGCTCATCGACGCCGAGCTCGGCGCCAAGACGGGTTTGACCGTGATCGGCATCCAGCGCGGCGACGGGGTGGACGCGGTCGTCGGGGGCAAGGCCGCGCTCGAGCGGGGCACGTCGATCGTCGCGATCGGAAGCCAGGAGGCCCGCGCCCGGTTCGTCGAGCAGTTCGGCTGAGCGAGCGGAAAAACGCGCGGGCCAGCGGAGTCCCCCCCTCCGCTTTCCCCCCTCTTCCTCGTCGGGGCGAGTGGATTCGAACCACCGACCCTCAGACCCCCAGTCTGATGCGCTAACCAGGCTGCGCTACGCCCCGAGGCCGCGAGGACCCTAGTCGAACCTGCGAGCAATGCAAGCGTCTCGCTGATCCACGAGCGCAGCGACGATCGACGAGCCGGGAACTGGACAGGTGCGAAGCGTGCTTCGCTCTTTGCTCGCATCCCGCCGGTGCCGTCTGCTAGAGTCCGCCCTCCGTGCTGCACCGCGCCGTACACACCGGGGGGGTCCTGGTGATTGCGTCGGCCCTCCTCGGGCTCGTCGGTTGCGCCGACGTCCACACCCCGGCACGCGCTCCGGCGGGGCCCGGCTACCCGGTGGCCCCGACCCCGGGGCTCGCCGTACCCGCCGTCGCGAGCGCGCACGCCACGGGCGACGCGGCGATCGCCGCCGTGCACGACGACGAGCCCGCCCTCGATGAAGACGGCGACGAGATGCTCGAGGACGATCACGAGGACGATCACCTCGACATCCTCGCGTGTCTCGATCGGGGGCCGAGCTCGCCCCCCGACTGCCCGCAGTTCACGGTGAGCTCGCCGCTCACGGGCCTCTCGGACGCCGAGATCGGGCGCCGGGTGAAAGACGACATGGCGTCGATCGGCCCCATGTCGCTCGGCCCGCCGAACGGTGGCCGCCTCTTCAACGGCATCAGGATGCCCGACGGCGAGCGCTGGACGCTGACCGACCCCGGCAACGCGTACGGCACCCAAGAGACGATCGACTCGATCGTGAAGGCCATCGACAAGGTCCACGCCGCCTACCCAAACGGCACCCACAAGGTCATCGTCGGCCACATCTCTTCGAAGAACGGCGGCCGTCTCAAGCCCCACAAGAGCCACCAGGCCGGGCGCGACGTCGATCTCTCGTACTTCTATAACGAGAAAAAGACCTGGTACACCGTCGCCAACGACAAGAACCTCGACAAGGACCGCAGCTGGGCGTTCATCCGCGCGTTCGTCGAAGATCCGAACGTCGAGATGATCCTGGTCGACTCGTCGATCCAGCGGCTGCTCCGCGAACACGCGCTCAAGAAGGGCGAGGACCCCGCGTTCGTCGACCGGGTGTTCCAGTTCGGCGGCAAGAGCAAGCGCCCGATCATCCGCCACGTGCGCGGGCACGCGACGCACATCCATGTCCGGTTCTTCAGCCCGAACGCTCAGGCGAGCGCGCGCCTCGCCTCGGCGTGGCTGCCCAAGCCGCCGCCCCCCGCGAAGCGCCAGAACCGCCCCGGCAAACAGATGACGGCCGACGCGGGCGGGGCCAAGCAGGCCAAGGGCGGCCCCAAGAAAAAAGAGTCGACGGCCGACGACGCCTACGTCCTTCACCGCTGCCGCAGCGGCGACACCCTCGACGCGCTGTCGCGCCGGTACGGCGTCTCGATCCAGGAGATCAAGGCGGCGAACGGCCTGAAGACGAACGCGCTCAAAGAAAAACGCACCTACCGCATCCCGAAGCGAACGGCGTCCGCATCGGCGTCCAAGCCGCGGCAGCGCAAGTAGGCAATTTGCCCGCGCCGAGCGGCGCTCCCTACGCTCTGTCCATGAGCAGCACCTCCATGACCAGCGCCCAGCGCGGGCGCATGATGCGAAACGCCTTTCGGCGGTCCGTGTTTCTTCCGTGTCAGGTCGTCCGCGAGCGCGACTTCCGGCTCGTCTCGAGCCTCGCGCTCGATCTTTCGACGGAAGGGATTCTCGTGCTCACCGGCGAGCGCGTCCTGACCGGCGAGAACCTCCTCGTCAGCTTCCGTTCGCCGAAAGGCGCCGACTGGTTCGATATCGAAGCGACGGTGGCGCGCGTCATCCACGGCCGCCGACCCGGCGATCGGGGCCGCTGCCTCGGGCTCCAGTTCGACCGCGTCGGCGAAGCCGACTCGCTGCGCCTGTTCGAAGGGATCCGCGGCCTGCCGCCGGCGGCCTCGGCGCGGCCGTCCTGATCGGGGCCCGGCGCGGCGCCGGAGCGCATGGTGTAGCGTGACGTGCTCATGGTCGAGCACGAGGCAGATTGCTGCGTCGTAGGTGCCGGCTTCGCGGGCCTGGCGGCGGCGCGCACCCTCGCCGCGGGCGGCCGGTCCGTCGTCGTCCTCGAAGCGCGCGACCGCGTCGGCGGCCGCGCCGCCACGGTTCGCCTCGACGACGGCACGCCGATCGATCTCGGCGGGCAATGGATCGGCCCGACCCAGGACCGCATCGCCGCGCTCGCCAAGGAGGTCGGCGCGACGACCTTCCAGACCTACGGTGAGGGGCAGCACGTCTTCGCCTGGGCGGGGCGCACCAAGCGCTTCCGCGGGACGATCCCGCCCGCCAACCCCTACGCGCTCGCGTGCCTCGGGTGGGGCTGGTCTCGCCTCGACAAGCTCGCGCTGACGGTCCCGCTCGAAGCCCCGTGGACGGCGCCCGGCGCCGCCGAGCTCGACGCGATGACGGTCGAAACGTTCCTCCAGCGATCGGTCAGGAGCGAGACGGCGAGGAAGCTCTTTCGCATCGCGATCGAGGCGGTGTTCGCCTGCGACGCCAGCGACGTCTCGCTCCTCCACGCGCTCTTCTACGTCCGCGCCGCCGGCAACCTCGACATCCTCTTGTCGACCGACGCCGGCGCGCAAAAGGACCGATTCACGGACGGGGCCCAAGCGGTGGCCGAGCGCCTCGCCGAAAAGGCCGGCGCGACGATCGAGCTCGAGGCTCCGGTGCGCCGCATCGATCAGCAGGGCGCCGCCGTCGTCGTCCACGCCGAACACGTCGTCGTTCGCGCGCGTCACGTCGTCGTGGCCATCCCCCCCACCCTCGCCGGCCGCATCGTCTACACCCCCGAGCTACCCGCGCTGCGCGACCAGCTCACGCAGCGCTACCCTCAGGGGTCGGTCATCAAGTGCTTCGCCGTCTACCCCGAGCCGTTCTGGCGAGCAGACGGGTTGACGGGACAGTCCGTGCACGACGAGGGGCCGGTGCACGTCACCTTCGACGCCTCGCCCCCGACCGGCAAGCCTGGGGTGTTGATGGGCTTTCTCGAGGGTCGCGCCGCGCGGCGCCTCGGCGACGCGCCCGAGCGCGAGCGCCGCGCAGCCGTCCTCTCGAGCTTCAGTCGGATCTTCGGCGACCGCGCGGCCAAGCCCGACGCGTACCTCGACCGTGCGTGGGCCGCGGAGCCGTTCACGCGCGGCTGCTACGCCGGCTTCCTGCCGCCCGGAGCGTGGACGAGCTTCGGCCCCGCCCTGCGCGCCCCCGTCGGGCGCATTCACTGGGCAGGCACCGAGACCGCGACCGTGTGGAACGGCTACTTCGACGGCGCGCTGCAATCCGGCGAGCGCGCCGCGCAGGAAGTCCTCGAGGCGAAGGCGTAACGCGCGTGTGCGACACGATGGTCCGCGTCGGGCCGCGCGGGATCCTCTTCGCGAAGAGCTCGGATCGCGACCCCAACGAGGGGCAAGCGCTCGAGTGGCACCCGCGTCGCCGGTATCCGCCGAACGCTCGGCTGAGGTGCACCTGGATCGAGATCGGGCAAGCGCCGCGCACATGGGCCACCCTCATCAGCCGGCCCTTCTGGGGCTGGGGCGCCGAGATCGGCGCCAACGAGCGGGGCGTCGTCATCGGCAACGAGGCCGTGTTCACGACTCGCGCCGTCCCGCGGTCGGGTCTCACCGGCGTGGACCTGCTCCGCCTCGCGCTCGAGCGCGCCGAGACCGCGGCTGGCGCCGTCGACGTCATCCGCGAGCTCGCAGCGCGCCACGGCCAGGGCGGCGGGTGCGGTCACGAAG
>CALKVR010000883.1 GCA_938004815.1 uncultured Polyangiaceae bacterium
GAGCAGGTCATGACGGGTGCCACCACCGTCGATCTGGGCATCGTAGCGCTGCGGGTGGCCACCGTGGAGGACCTGTTGCTTCTGAAGCTCGAGGCGAATCGTCCCATCGATCTCGACGATGCGATCGCGCTGAAGGACGTGCACGGCGGCTCGCTCGACCGGGAGTACGTCGACGCGCGGGCCGGCGAGCTCGGCCTGACACGAGCCGTTCTCGCGCTGCTCGGGCCGCGCTGACCGGCCCGACGCCGGGAGCTCTCGACGCGCGGTCGCGCTCCCGACGTGACAGACGGTGGATAGTGCTCGACGAGCCGACTCCGGGACGGCAAACTTCGTCGCATCCGCGCCAAGATCCTTCTCTTTTTCGGCACCTGTCTCGCTGCCCTCTCCCTGCCGGGCCAAGCCTCCGGTCAAGATCGCGGCTTCGTGACGGTGTACGGCCCGCGACCGCTCCCCGGTGAGCCGACGGTGCGCATCGATCTCGACGGGCGCCCGGTGCCGAAAGAGGGGTACGGGCAAACCCTCATGTACCCGGTCGGCAAGCGCATCCTGCACGCCGAGGCGATCGACGAGAACGGCCTGGTCGTGCTCACGCGCGACCAGGCCGTGTTCGTGCACCCGAACCGGGTGACCGACGTGTACGTGCCCGCAGCCGAGACGCTGCCCAACGACACCGCGCTCGTGGGCGGTGGGATCGCGGTGACGAGCTTCGGCGTACTGTCGATCATCGCGTCGGGGCTCTTGCTGACGATGGCCGACGGCGCGGGCACGCAGTGCTTCGATGCCGATCACTGGGCCGCAGACCTCTGCGGCTACGAGCCCGGGCCGCTCGTAGGATGGGGCGTCACGACGATGCTCTTCGGGCTCGCGGGGGTGATCGGCGGCCCGGTCATGATCGCCGAGGGGGCCAGCCTGGAGCCGACGTGGGTGGTCCCCGAGATCGACGCCGGGGTCGGCTCGCTGAAGCTTCGCTGGCGGTTCTGATTGTCGAGCGCGCTCAGGGGCTGATACGCGCGAGAAAGAGCTTGTCTGTCTGGCTCGGGATCGGATCGGGCCCCGGCACGTCTCCGATGTTGTTCCGGCCCATGCCGAGGACATAGGTGAACCCGGCCGGGGTGACGGCGGCCGTCACGCCAGACGAGAACCTGACGTCGTCGTCGCCGCGCGAGAGCGTCTCGAGCCACCAGATCTGCCAAGCCCCGCTCGCGGGGTCGCGGTGGAGCTTGGCGACCGCGACGTCGTCCGACGTCCGCGTCTGTGAGGACATCCCAATCGCGGTCATCGCAGAGAGGGTGCCGTTGTAGACGAAGACGACGTAGGCGTTCCCGAGGCTGTCGGTGCCCAGGTGGAGGAGCTCGGTCTTGGCGTCGGTCCCGCTCGCGTCGAGCCGTTGGATCTCGGTGCAGGAGCCGCTCGTGCAGTCGGAGATGCGAATCGACGTCGCCACGCTGTGCGCAGCGAGAAACACGCCGGGCCCCTCGAACGGTTCGGCGAGGGCGGCGCCGACGCGGCAAGAGTCGGCCGACGGCGCCTGGCCGAGCGTGCTCGCTGCGTGCGACAGGCAGTTGCCCTGCGCGTCGTAGCGAGCGACGAAGTAGCCGGGCTCGGCCGGCAACGCGCCGCAGCCCGTGCCAGGCGGGGTCTCGTGGCACCCCGCGACCACGACCTCGCCGCTCTGCGCACCGAGGGCGATGGTCTCGAAGTATTGATCGTTCGCCCCCGCGAGGACGATGCTCGACCCCGGCGTGCCGTCCTCCGACACGCGCACCAAGAGGACGTCGTTGCCCGACGCCTGCACCTCTTCGGGGGGCGCGTTCACGTCGAGGTCCCACGTGCCCTCGACGGTCGCGCCCAACCAGACATCGGCGCCGCCCTCGGGTCGCGTGCGCGCGGCGATGCGGGGGTTGTCGTAGTTGCCGGTGAAGCGGCTGTTCTTGAGCGCGACCTGCCCCGTGGACGGGTCGAGCTTGTAGAAACGCAGCGCGCCGCTCAGCGTGGCGTTCGGCGGCGTGTTCGGGCTCATGTCGAGGCCGACCGCCCAGAGGCCACCACCGGCGCCGGCGGCGTGGGTGATCAGCTCGTTCTGCGAAGACTGACCGTCGGTGGAGCTCCACAAGCTGGCGAACTCTTTCGTCGCGCGCACCGAGAGCACGTAGCCGCCGTACCCCGGCGGGTTGATCTGGTCACCGGGCCCCGCGTCGGGCACCCCGAAGCCCGCGATCGTCGTGAACCCCCCCGGGTAGGCGCCGGCGACGAGCGCGCCCGCCTCGGGCCCGGGCGCGCCGTCGGTGCCGCCGCCGATCGCGATGGCGGTGTCGACGAAGCGGACCCACTCGATCGCGTGCCTGCACACGTCGACGGTGCCGTCGCAGTTCGCGTCGAGCGCCGGGTCGGCGGTCGGGGTGGCCGCGCAGTCGTCGAGCGGAAGCGGCCCGACGCCGTTGCACGCCTCGAGGCCCGTCCCGTCGGCGTTGCAGACGACGGTGCCGGAGCGGCAGCGCCCCACGTTCTCGGTCCCGGGCGGCCCCTCGTAGCAGGGCTCGGGCTCGGCGCCGGGCACGCACTCGGGGAACGGAAATGTGTACTCGTCGATACCCGTGAGATCGCGGCACGAGGCGCCGAACGCGACGAGCACGACGAGGGCGGCGCCGGCGAGACGCATCAGTAGACGCCTCTCAGCCCGACGAAACCGGGACCGAGCATCGGCACGGCGCGGGCCTCGTTCCAGCGCGTGCCGCCCTGCGATACGATGAGAAAAAACGCGCCCGCGCAGGCAGCCACCCCGGCCGACGCGAACATGGCAGTCGACACGTCGGCGAGCGTGCGGACGTCGTCGGCGGTGTCGCGATCGGCTCGCGCGCACTGCTTGTCGACGCAGCGCGCGTCGAGATCGCTCGTCTTGGAGAGGGCGATGCCGCCCGTCGCGGCGCCCGCGATCAAGAACGCACCCGCCAATGAAAATGACACGATCGTCGGCACGGGCGTGCGCGCGAGCGCGTCGAACTCGGTGCTGCCGGTCGTCGCGGTCGCGGTGGGGGCGAGCTGGAGGCGGAGCCGCTTGCCCTCGCCCGGCTGGAGGGTCAGCCGCGTCTCCAGCCGCTCGTACCCTTTCGCCTCGGCCACCACCACCGTCTCACGTGACGGCTCGACGGCGTGGGGCCCCACCCCGACGGCGGGCGCCCCGGCCACCGTGACGGCGACCCCGGCCGTGGGTGAGACGAGCTCGATCTCGACCCGGCCCACGCGCCGGTAGAGCTCGTTGCGCTCGCGTATCGCGAGCTCCTGCGCGGTCTTGAACTCGGGCCGGGCGTCCTGTGCGAGCTTTTCGCCGATGATCTGATCATAGGTCCGGATCGCGGCGACGTGCTGCCCGAGCGCTCGCTCGGACCGAGCGATGAGGAGCAGGATGGTGGGGGCGTGGTGAGCCGCCTCGGCCTGGCGCGCGAGATCGAGCGCGCCCTGCGGATCGCCGGCGAGCAGCTGATCCTGCGCCTTCTCGGCGAGCTCGCGCGCTCGGGCGCGGGAGTCGTCGTCCTGTGCGAGCGCCGGCCCCGGCGCGGCGCCGAAGATCAGGAGCGCGGCGCCTGCGGCCAGCAGCCACCTCACAGGCCGAACCGAATTCTTTCTTTCGGCTTGGGTGCGGTGGGCGCCTGCGGGGCCGCGCTCGCCGACGCGCTCGCGCTCGGGGCGATGCCGGCAGACGCCGCGGGCTCCGCCGACGGCTCGCTCGTGGGCTGGGCCGCGGGCACAGGGTCGACGGCAGAGACGACCGGGACGGGCGTGACCGGCAGCTCATCGCCGTGAGGGATGTCGACGCGAATCGCCGGGGTGCGCATCTCGCTCGGCGGCTCCGTGCTCGACGGCGACGACCGCCAGAGGGCGAGCAGGCCGATGCCCACCAGCGCCGCGACCGGCGCGGCCGCGAGCGCGAGCGTGGAGGGTGAGAGCTTGACGGGCTTGCGTGGCCCGCTGTGGTTCGTCGCCAGCGTCTGCGCCTGCTCGACCGGGAGCGCGATGGGCGGGATCACCTTGCTGCCGGTCTGGCTCGAGGTCGGATCGAACGACGGCAGCGAATGCCGCCCGGTCGCGTCGAACGGCATCGACGCCCCGAGCGCGCCCGCGAGGGCGTTCGCGAGCTCTTGCGCCGTCTGGAACCGGTGGTTCGGATCTTTCTGAAGCGCGCGGGTGAAGAACGCGTCGAGCGCGGGCGGCAGGTGGGGCGCGATCGCAGAGAGGCGCTTGGGCGGCTCGGTGCAGATCTTGACCAAGAGATCGCCAGGCGTCGCGCCGTCGAACGGCACCGCGTTCGTGAGCATGCGGAAGACGATCACCGCGAGCGCCCAGAGGTCGGCGCGACCGTCCACCTCGCGCGCTGTCCGCACCTGCTCGGGGCTCATGTACGTGGGTGAGCCGAGCAGCGAATCGGTGCTCGTCGGGTCGTCGGGGCGTTCTTTGGTCGCGCCCTCGACCTTGGCGATGCCGAAGTCGACGACCTTCACCACCTCACCGTCGTCGGTCCTTGCGAGGAAGATGTTGGCGGGCTTCAGATCGCGGTGGACCACTTTGGCGGCGTGCGCCTTCGACAGCGCCTTGGCGATCGGGATCGCGATCGCGAGCACGTCTCTGGGCATCATGGCCCCGCCACGCTGGAGGCGCTGCGCGAGGTCCTCACCCTCGAGGAGCTCCATCACCATGTAGGGCACGTCGCCGTCGAAGCCGAAGTCGCTGACGGCGACGATGTGCGGGCTCTTCAGCTGAGCCGCCGCGAGCGCCTCACGCTCGAAGCGGGTGCGCAGCGCGGGCTGGGTGCGCATCGAGTCGACGATGACCTTCACCGCGACCGGCGCCTTCAAGAGGATGTGCTCGGCAGCCCAGATCGATCCCATCCCGCCATGAGCGAGCGGACGAATCATGCGGTATCGACCCGCGAGCAGGTCTCCTTCACGCAAAGGAGGCACGAAGATCGAGTCTACCGAATCGTGCGCGCGTAGCCTACCGAACGGGCGCGGCGCTCGAGAGAGAGATGGGGACGGGCGGCGGGTTTGTGCAAGGCTTTGCACATCTCGTGACGTTGACGCACAAAAGCGCAGAAGGCAGCCGGCGTGGGCCAGCTGCCTCCTTGCTCGCATGCGGAGCGATGTGCGCGCGGGTCAGCCCGCGGCTTCGGCCTCGGCCATCTCGGGCGCCTTGACCTTGGGGGTCTTGTCGCCAGGCGCAGCCGCGTCGACGAACTCGATGATCGAGATCGGCGCGTTGTCGCCGCGGCGGGGGCCGACCTTGATGATGCGCGTGTAGCCGCCCGGACGCTCGGCGAAGCGCTTCGACAGATCGAGCATCACCTTCTCGACGAGATCGATCTTGGTGCCGTCGGCCTTGACGCCGAAGCGCGGGACGTACGACGCGATGAGGCGCTGCACGTGCAGGCGCTGCGCCTTGCCGTTCGCGTCGAGCGCCTCTTGCGGCGTGTAGGCGACCTTGCCGATGCGGCGGGCCTTGGTGATGAGCCGCTCGGCGACGCGACGCAGCTCCTTGGCCTTGGCGTCGGTCGTCTCGATGCGCTCGTGGGTGATCAGGTTCGCCGCGAGGTTGCGCAACATGGCGCGACGGCTCGAGGTGTCCCTGCTGAATTGCCTGCCTGAGTTCTTGTGACGCATATCGTTGATCCTGAAACTTGTGCCGCCGTTGCCGGGCTGGAGGAATCGTCGCTGCTATTTCCTCCCCCCGGCCCCCTCCGCGAGCGGAGGGGGAGGGGGCGGTTGCGGGTCACGCCTGAGCTTGTTGCGCCTTCCAGCGCTCGAGGAGCTGCGGCCAGTTGTCGATCTTCATGCCGAGCGAGAGGCCCATGGTCGCGAGGATCTCTTTGATCTCCTTGAGCGACTTGCGGCCGAAGTTCTTCGTCTTCAGCATGTCTTGCTCGGTCTTCTGAACGAGCTCGCCGATGAGCGTGATGTTGGCGTTCTGTAGGCAGTTCGCCGACCGAACGCTGAGCTCGAGCTCTTCGACCGAACGGAACAGGTTCTCGTTGAGGGGCTCCTCGTCGCCGCCGGCGGCCTGGTAGCTCGTCTCTTCGGTCTCTTCGAAGTTGATCCAGATCGAGAGCTGCTCTTTGAGGATCTTGGCGGCGAAGGCGACCGCGTCGGCGGGCTTGACCGAGCCGTTGGTCCACACCTCGAGGGTGAGCTTGTCGTAGTCGGTGACCTGCCCGACGCGCGCGTTCTGGATGACGTAGTTGACCTTGCGGATGGGCGAGAAGAGCGCATCGCAAGGGATCGTGCCGATCGGCATCGTCGGGGTCTTGTTGCGCTCGGCAGGGACGTAACCGCGGCCCACGTTGACGGTGAGCTCCATGACGAGCGGGCCCTTCTTGTCGAGGATCGCGATCAGGTGATCGGGGTTCAGGACCTCAAGGCCCTCGATGAGCTGGATGTCCTTGGCGTAGACGGGGCCGGGGCCCTCCTTGTCGACGCGGACGGTGTACGTCTTGGCCTGGGCTGCCTTGAAGACGACCTCTTTGAGGTTGAGGATCATGTCGCTCACGTCTTCGACCACGTCGGGGACGGTGGTGAACTCGTGGAGCGCGCCCTCGATGCGGACGGCCGTGATCGACGCGCCCTGGAGCGACGAGAGGAGCACGCGGCGGAGCGAGTTGCCGATGGTGATCCCGAAGCCGCGCTCGAGCGGCTCGCAGACGAACTTGCCGTAGAACTCGTTCGCCCCGTCCGGATCGAGGCTGATGCCCTTGGGGCGAATGAGGTCACGCCAGTTGCGGGAGATCATGGCTGCGCTGGGTGCGGACGTGGTCATGCTGTTTCCTCTTCTCGGTACGGGTTTCCGGCTCGGTCCCGTGTGAGGACCCGCACTCGGGTCGTTCACACCGCCACTGCCGGCTTCACTTCATTGCTTCGTGAT